>JBERSB010000528.1:0-12778 GCA_041236755.1 Luminiphilus sp.
CAGCAGCCCGCCTCGCCGGCGCCGCAGGACCCGCTCGGGTGGTGCCCGCAGCGCTTCGGCTCCGAGACGCAGGGCGGCAGCAACTCGGCCAACAACCTGGTCCCCGCCGGCATCCAGAACCCGCTCAACCCCTACGGCTGCCGTCTGCAGACCGTCTGGCGTGAGATCGACCTGAGCCTGTCGCGCACGGACCCGTTCGACTTCAACCTCGACGTCGAGCAGATGTACTGGGCGCCCTACACGGGCACCAACCTGACGTTCGACGAGTTCGACCGCGTCTCGATGTGGCTCGGCCACTCGGAGTACCGCCCGATCCCGTGCGTGGGGGACTTCAGCTCGCTGCCGTCGTTCACCCAGTCGGGCCTGCGGACGTCGTTCGAGAAGAACTTCGCCTGGAACCCGAAGCCGACCGGCAACGGCTCGATCATCGAGAGCCAGGCGCCGCGGGTCGCGACCTACGTCGACACGCCGATGCAGATCGACCCGTCCGACGTCGTGCTCGAGGTCAACCAGGTCAACCGCTTCCTGCCGCTGCCCGAGTTCCAGGCGCCCTACTTCGTCTACCGTGACGAGACGGTGGTGGAGCAGGGCGGCCGCTCTGCCGACTCCCTGAACGACGGCTCGGACCTCAACGGCAACGACTACTCGCCGTACATCCTGACGCCGTTCAGCATGGGCCAGGGCAGCCGCTGGATCGACGACAACGGCGTGCCCGGTGCGGTGCGCTTCGTCAACAGCTACTGGAACGACGCGCGCAGCCACTCGCTGGCGAGCCAGGCGTCCGGCGACGACTACACCGGCGGCCTCGTCGGCAGTATCGCGTTGCCGCTGATCGCGGACTTCTGGACCTACTGCGACTCGTCGGAGCTCCCCGCGGGCGGCGGCTACATCGCGCTCGGCACCAACGGCTGGCAGACGGCCGTGACGGTGCAGTCCGACCCGAAGCCGAACTTCCGCGTCGTCAGCGCGGGCCGCGCAGCGCTGCCGAACGGCTCGCCGCCCATCTGTCGGTCGCCGGGTGACTCGCAGTGGAACAGCGCGGCGGGCGGCTACACGCCGACCGGCGGCGTGACGCCTCCGGGTGGCGGCGACAACACGTTCTACTGGATCATGATGGACGTCGCGAAGCGGCAGACCGTGATCACCAACGGCTTCATCGACCTCTACAACCCGCACCGGGTTCCCGAGGGCTTCGCCGACCCGCGCCTCGGCCCGTTCTACCTGGTCAACGGGGTGCCGACGGCGCCTGCCGAGGTACTGCCGTCGTTCGCCTACGAGTTCGACCCGCCGCTCTCGCTGCTGCCGTCGGGCACGTCGGTCGTGCCGCAGTTCCGCGGCGCCAGCGCGGTCGACTCGGAGCCGTTCTACTACAACGCGTGGATCAGCTCGTCCTCGTCGCTGTTCCCGACCTCGCAGTTCTCGAACAACGACCGCGCGCAGCTGCGCCCGACGAACGACAACTTCCCGATGGACCCGTTCAAGGCGGGGGACGCGCACATGCGCAAGTGGGACAACCGGTCGATCCCCGGCTCGTCGCAGGCGCGCAACTGGTGGACCTACATGTACAACCGCACGGTCACCTCGTACGTGGAGGACCCGAACACGCTGATGGACCCGGCCTACACGCTGGAGTTCGCGGGCCCGAACGAGACGTTCAACCCGCGCGACATCCGGTTCGTGAACTGGCGCTTCATCGCGGCGAACAACGCCGAGGCCAGCCCGCCGGTGTCGCCGACGATCGAGACCTTCGCGCTCTCCTACCGCTGGCAGCAGTAGCGCGCCCGCACCCCCAGCCGCGGTCGACCGCCTCCCCAGCGCCGGCCGCCGAACGTCCCCGACAACCCTTTCCCCGCTCCCCCGCCTCCTCGGCGACAGGCGCAGGCCTGCGCCGAACTTCCCCGAGTCTGCACGTGTGGCGCGTCAACCGCGCGGCACGCTCTCCCCAGATGGTAGCGACGCAACGCAGCGAGACTGCTCACGAGCCCGCAACGGCGGGTCGTGGCTGCACGCCGCCATGTGGACCGGCGCCGGCATTGCCCCCGGCCACCCTCTCCCGCCCTGATTCCGAGCATGGCCGACGCGCGTCGGTCGGCATCGCAACAACGCCATGACCCGAGCGTCCTGCACCCGTCTCATCTCCCTGGCCGTCCTCGCCACCTTCGCTGCCTGTGGCGGCGGCGGATCGACCGGCGGCCTCACCGGCGGCGACTTCGTCGTGCTGAGCACGGAGCCGAGCGACAACGCCAACCTGTTCCTGAACGACTCGATCCGGATCGACTTCAGCAACCCGATCGACATGGACTCGGTGGACCGCTCCACCTTCACGTTCCAGGTCTTCGATCAGGTGGGTCAGGTCGTGGCCGAGCCGGTCGCCGGCGAGTTCGTGCTCGGGCGCAGCCCGGGCGACGCCACGGTGGGCAGGCGCCTCGAGTTCCAGCCGGTCCTGCCGACCAACAACCTCTACACCAACGGCGGCTTCCGGCCGGGCCGCACCTACGAGGTGCAGCTGGTCGGCGGCAACAGCAACAACGGCACGGTGCTCCGCGACACCTCGGGACGCCCGCTGGCGGTCCCGCGGACCTTCACCTACCGCACGGCGGACGGCACCACCCCCGCGGCGCTGTTCCGCAACACGCTGCCCGGCGGTCCGCGCCGCACCGGCTTCGAGATCTCGCCGACCCCCGACAGCAACGGCGTCGTGCTGAACAAGCTCGGCTCGCCCCCGGTCGAGCTGCGGCTCCTCTTCGACCAGCCGCTGAACCCGTCGAGCAGCAACGTGCCGACCGAGGTCGAGACGGATGCGTTGACGCGCAACGCCAACAGCCGCGGCCGCGTCTTCCTCGAGTACGACGACCCGGTCTTCGGCGACAACTGGTGGATCCCGGCGGACGTCGAGCTCGAGTCGAACTCGGCGACGGGGTCGAGGCTGATCGTGCGCCCACTCGGCGTGCTCCCGAACAACGCCGACATCCGCGTGATCGCCGAGCGCACGCTCGAGGACATCTCGGGTGAGTCCAACGTCGCCAACGTCGCCTACGAGCGCATCTTCGCGACCTTCAGGACCAAGCGCTCCTACGAGCAGCAGTTCGACGGCCTCGTCGACGACTTCCTCGCGTCCTCCAACGTCGACCTCACGGCGGCGTTCTCGGAGCCGGTCGGCGAGGTCGGGCCCGGCTACCTCAAGGCGGGCTTCGAGTTCGAAGGCAACGTCACGGGCGCGGAGTTCGAGCCTTCGGCGCCGCTGACGGTGCTCAACACGGACTTCACGCTGGTGCAGCCGAAGAACGGCTCGGCGTTCAACGTCTCGGGCGGCGTCTTCAACTTCCGCAGCGTCAACATCCCGGCCGGGCGCACGGTGCAGGGCCAGGGCACCAACCCGATGGTGTGGCTCGTCTCCGAGACCTTCACGGTCTCGGGCACGCTCTCGGTTCGCGGCGGGGACGGCCAGCGCGTCAACACGTCGGGCAACGCCAACGTGCCCAAGAGCGGCGGCGCAGGCGTCTGCGGCGGCGGCGACGGCGGCGCCGGGTCGCCGAGCTCGGAGCAGCGCGACGAAGCCGGCGAAGCCGGCAACGGCCCGCAGCAGCTCGCCGGCTTCGGCGGCCAGGGCGGCGCGCTCTCGTGCACGGCCGGCTGCGGCCGGGGTGCGGGTGGCGGCGGCGGGTCGCTGGCGACGCAGGGTGACCCCGGCTTCAAGCAGCAGGTGCAGCCCGCCGGTTCGATCCCGATCGGCACGGGCAACCCGGCGCCGGTGAACCCGTTCCCGATCTTCCAGCAGCAGACCGGCATCGGCGGCCAGGGCTGCATCGGCAGCACCGGCCGTCCGACGCGCAGCCTCGAGGGCGCGGTCCCCGGCCCGACGATCTTCGTCGACGCGCGCACCGACAACAACTTCTGGGGCGTGGGCGTGCGCTACGACACCAACCTCCGCATCACCGGCGAGATGAGCGTTCCGATCGGCGGCGGCGGCGGCGGCGGCGGCGGCGACCTGTCCTACAACTCGGACTGCGGCGTCGAGGACCCGAACTTCGAGAACGACAGCTCTGGCGGCGGCGGTGGCGGCGGCGGCGGTGTGCTGAGTGTCAAGGCGCTCGAGGAGATCATCATCAACGAAGGCGGCCGCATCACCGCGGACGGCGGCAGCGGCGGCGGCGGGGAGCCTTCGTCCTCGTCGACCCGCGGCGGCGGCGGCGGCGGCGGCGCGGGTGGCATGGTCATCCTGATGTCGGCCAAGGAGATCGTCATCCAAGCCAGCTCGGGCAACGGCCTCGACTACAGCTACCAGGACGACGACTACCAGTTCGCCATCTCGGCGGACGGCGGCGTCTGCGTCACGGGCACGCAGCCTCCGATCGTGACCGGCAAGTACCCCGCGAGCGGCACCCCGATCACGTTCAACCCCGACACCAACATCAACAGCTGGATCGAGATCTACGACGAGGCGCCGCTCGGCGGCTTCGGCGGCATGGGCATCGTGCAGCTGATGGCGCCCCCTGGCGAAAGCAACAGCGACAACACCAACACCGTCCTCGACGACAACATCCGGCTCTTCGCCGGCGGCGCCGAGCAGCTGGGCCAGAACAAGATCGATCTGCTGCGCTGGCGCGGGTTCCCGAACTCGTTCGGCGTCGGCGTCGACGACCAGGGCCAGCCGGTCAACCCTTCCGGACTCGACGAGGGTGAGATCCGGCCGGCGCCGGTGCTCCTGCCGACGCCGTTCGCCGGCAAGTCGCGCCTCCGCTCGAAGTGGATCGACACCGGCGCAACGGCGCGCCGCGCACTGGTCGCGGACGACAACCTGCCGCGCGGCATCGTCGAGCAGGGAGGAGCGCAGGCCGGCCCGAACTACGAGTGGGCGGGTGTCGAGGGCGACCCCGCCAGCGTCGCGCTCGGCTACGCCAACTACGAGGTCTCGCAGGGCCTGGCCCGGGTCGTCTACCCTGAGGTGGTCGCGCCGGTCGGCATCCTCAACCGCAACGCCAACTCGAGCTACCTGGGCCAGCCGGCCTACCGCGTCACGCTGGTCTCGCCGGCGATGGGCCAGGTCGACGACCGCTACGTGCAGTACGAGGCGGAGCTGCAGAACGGCTCGGGAGAGCTGCTCGGCAGCTACCGGATCCTGTCGCACACGCAGAACGAGCTGGTGCTGTCTCCGGAGTCCGGCGCGCTGCAGACCGCGGCCTCGCAGGTTCGCGTGATCGCGAAGTTCTTCGACGTGGTCACCAACGGCCAGTCAGGGCTCGGCGGCACCTACGCGGGCAGCCTGTCGGTTCGGGTGCCGGTCGCGAACATCCGCTTCGGCTTCGCCTTCCACCAGAACCCGCAGGACCCCGGCGCGCAGCGCCTCCCCGCGGCAGCCGGGACCTACCTCTACGACCTCACGGACCCGGCGGTCCAGGAGCAGATCCGTCAGCTGGGCGCGAACTTCGTCCAGTGGGACCTGCTGTTCGACACGCGCTTCAAGAGCGTGCCCGGCGACTTGCCGCCCGAGCTCAACCCCGAGACGCCGCTACCGGAGCTGCAGTTCCTGAGGCTCCCGTTCCGGTTCTGATCCCACGAAACAACCCCGACGATTTTCGATACCAAGACCCGGTCCCGCGATCGCGGCCGGGACGACTGAGCCGGCTCTTGCCCGCCGGTCCGCAAAACGAAGGCACTGACATGATGCAAGCGAACAACAAGTTCCGAGCATGGCCGCTGGCTATCGCCCTCACCGCCCTCTGGGCCTGTGACGGGAGTACTCGAGTCGGAGAGGCGGGACAGAGCGGCAACCTGTCGCTGCAGTCGATCGCGATCGGCCGCATCGCGGACGTCTACTCCTACCGCAGGATCGATCCGCAAGTCGCCGACCGTCGCCTGCGCGTCAACCGCGAGCTCGAGCTGATCGCGCGCGACGTCGTCATCAGCCCGAACATCGTCTCCGAGTCGGTCTTCGACGCGGCGGGCAACGAGGTCGTGACGGCCAACTACGAGTTCCTGCCGTTCGACAAGCGCATCGGCCACGAGCAGCTCGTGATCCTGTGGGACGACCGCGCGGGACCGGAGCAGGGCAACTTCGACGAGGCCTACTCGAACGCCCAGAACGGGCTGGTGGCGCTGCCCGACTCCTTCCGCGGGCAGAACACGCAGACCCGGCCGATTCCGATCGTGCCGCGCAACGCCGCGGTCAAGCTGACGTTCAGCGGCGAGCTCGGGGTCAGCGAGGACTTCTTCACGACCAACCCGGGCGCGGTGCAACTGCTCGAGTTCAAGGGTGACCCGAACTTCGTGGACCCGGCGGACGCCTTCCGGATCCTGCCGTACCGCCCGGTCGCGGGGCCGAACTTCCTGGTGCTGGACACGACGATCCTCGGCGGCGAGGCCAACGGCGGGATCACATCGCCCGGCATGCCGCCTTCGTCGGACAACGTCACCGCGAACATCCGCGTCGCCATCCCGGCCCGCGGCGACGTGCTGTCGTCGTTCTACGTCGACCTCGACGGCGTCGTGGAGCTCAACGGCCAGGACAGCGCCGGCCGCCCGTCGGTCATCCGGGACTTCCGCTCGGGCAACGTGCTGGACGGCGAAGCCGGCCGCCTGTTCGAGCCCGAGTCGCCGAAGCTGATCGGCGCGCTCGACATGGGCATCGTCGGCGTCGACTCCGAGGCCGGCATCCTCACCATCAACAAGCGCCTCAACTTCGTGCCGATCCGCGGCCGCTACCCGTTCGTGGACGGCCCGCTCGACGCCGAAGGGCTGCCGCTCGGCCCGCTCAGCGTGCCGGTGCAGCGCCCGCTCGACGCGGGGGACCTGATCCAGCAAGAGGTCGTCGTGCAGCTCTCCGACGGCAGCTTCGAGACGGTCGTGCTGCGCGCAGAGGTCCTGCAGAACCTCGAGATCGAGACCAACGCAGGCGCGTCGGGCGTCGGCAAGGCGATCAACCCGCCCTCGGGCGACTCGGGGCAGGGTGAGACCATCCCGGTCGTCTCGCTGCGCGTCGCCAGCGTGTCGCCCGGCCGGGACTCGGACGGCAACCGCGTGTCGTTCCGGTCGAACACGACGCCGGGCGGCGAGGACTGCTCGCTGCAGGCCGTCTACGTCGAGGAGATCCCGTTCACGGTCGGCGGCGGCGCGGTCTCCGACAGCCAGTGGCGGAACCTGTTCGTGCGCATCGAGCCCGCGCCGGGTCAGCCCGGCATCGACATCGACCCCAACGCCTCGATCGCGTTCGAGTTCAACAAGCCGATGGACGTCGACGAGGTCGACGTGACGGCCAACATGCTGCTGACCAAGCCGGACGCGCCCAACCAGTCGTTCGCCGAGCAGATGACGGATCCCAAGCAGGCGACCCTGCACGTCGTGCCCTCGCGCCTGACGGACCTCGCCGGCGACGGCACCCAGCTGCGCCTGCAGCCGCAGCTCGGCTTCGCGCACGAGGCCGGCTCGTCCGAGATCTACAGCGCGCACCTCTCGCTCGGCGTGGGTGGCATCACCGACCTCGCGGGCAACAGCCTGGAGATCTTCGACGACATCGGCAACCCGCAGCAGGCGTGGTCTGTGGATTTCCAGCTGAACCCGGCTGCCGACTCGAACCTCGTCGGCTGGCACACCTACATGTTCAGCGCCGAGGACGAGGACGGGACCCAGCCGGGCTCGGTCGACATCTTCGGCCAGTACCGCCTGGAGAACGGCCGCCTGACCGGCGCGTCCGGCACCCGCTTCCGCCGCTCGGCCAACAACAACAACCTGGCCGCGATCAGCCGCATCAACCGCGGTGAGTGCTGGGACTCGGGCGACCCCGCCGGCACCAACAACCCGTTCGCCTACCCGGGCTCGGAAGGCACCGAGAACCAGCTGATCCTGCCGGCGCTCGGCGCGCCGGGCGTCGTCCCGGTCGACGTACTGGGTGCGCCGCACCCGGGCCTGCTCTACTGGGAGCCCCGGATGGTGGACGAGGTGCCGCCGCAGTTGGTGCCGCAGGTCTACGAGTACGCCGGCATCCTGCCGCAGCCCGCCGGCAAGGTCATCGAGCCGATGAAGCCGCAGGGCTCGCGCCTTCAGATGCGCTACCTCGAGGACGACTTCTCGCTGAGCTACACGCAGCCGTCGGACTTCGGCCTCGACATCGAGCAGCTCTACTGGTCGCCCTTCAACGACCAGACGGTGCTCTACGACGAGTTCGACCGCTTCACGATGTCGCTGGGCCACGCTCGCACGCGCGGCGACGAGCGCTGGGTGCTGATCGTCGACGAGGAGGACCCGCCGGCGTCGTGGTGCGTGCTCGACTGCGCGTCGATGAACTCCGGCCTCTCGACCGTCTTCGCCGACAACGTGCTCGACGGCTCGGAGATGACGACGGTGTTCGAGGACAAGATCTACACCATCAACCCGAACGACGTCCGTCGGGACGAGTTCGGCGTCGCCTACGTGCCCTTCCCTCGGTTCGACCGGAGCTACACGTGGCGCGACTCGCGCCTCGTGACCATCGACGCGAGCGGCAACATCATCGGACTCGGCGGCGCGCAGAACCCGAACGCCAACGTGCCGAACAACGACGTCACCGCGCACATCGACTCGCCTTGGATCACCAGCCGTCCCGACCCGGAGTTCCAGCAGGGCGGCTCGGGCACCTGGGTGATGGACACCGAGGACTTCGTCGGCTTCCTCCAGCGTGACCACGACCCGATCGCGCTGCCGCTGCTCGTGGACATGAAGATGTTCGCCGACGACCCGGCCAACGGCGTGGTCTCGGCGACCAACGGCTTCCAGGTGGCGATGCTCGGCCCGCCGCCGAACATCGCGCTCGGCTCGGTCGGTGGCTACTACGACTCGCTCGGGAGCGGTTGTGGCGGCGGATACCCGCCGTGGCCGCGCGTCCGCGTGCACGCCTCGGGCGGCTTCGACCTGGTGACGGGCAACCCGATCCTGGTCGACCCGGCCAACGTGCTGACGGCCAACCCTGTCAACATCGTCAAGGACACCGCCGCGGGCCTGCTGGGAGGTTCGCTGGAGACGGGCTTCATCCAGGCGCCGGCCGGCGACGGCATGCTCTACTGGGCGCGGGCCGACTTCGTGCGCCGCGTCTCGACGGTCACGTTCGGCTTCTTCGACACGCTGCAGCCGCAGCGCGCCGAGCTCGTCGACGAGAACCAGCAGGTGCAGCCGGTCGCCGGCTACCCCGACTGGCTGTCGATCAACCCGCTGCTGCGCATGTCGGACGTGCTGGTCCAGCTCGACCCGCCGCAGACCCGCCAGCCGGCAGGCACGGGCATCGTCGTCGAGCTGCGCGGCTGTGAGACGTTCGACAACAGCAACACGCTCTACAACCCGAGCTTCGGCGCGACGGCCGACGACACGATCACGCGGGGCAACCTGCTGAACGTCAACTACAGCTGTGAGGCCTACCGCTACGCGTCACCGAACGTCGGCGCCGCGCCGCGGATCGCGGCGGACGGCCTGACGCCGTACGTCACCGAGGACGACGTGAGCCAGATCCGTGATCCGGCTTCGGGGCTGCTGCCGCGCTTCCTCAACATGCGTCTGGTGATGACCAACAATGTCGACGTGTCGCCGGCGCTGTCGCCGTCGCTGCGCAGCATGAGCGTCGTCTACCGCCTGACGCCTGGGCAGTAGAGCCTGGGCAGCTCCCGCCAGGGCAGCCGTCCTGGCATCGCGCTGCGGGCCGTCCTGGTGGGCGGCCCGCGGTCGTTTGTGGAGGGATGTGTGCAGCCGGGCGTTTTGCGCGTTGTCTCCGGCGCGCGCGCGTCCTGTCCGATACTCTTTCTTGGCACCATGAGATCCCGTCGACCGCAAACACACGCGCCGCTGCTCGTGCTCGCGCTGATGGGGTTCACGGGCTGCTGGCAGCGCGGCGAAGCGCCGGAGCCGCTCCAGGTCGAGCGGACCTCGCCGGTCCTGGGAGATCCTGACCAGCCGGTGCTGCTGAACGACGCGCTCACGGTCTACTTCTCCGACGACGTGCGCGCGATGACGGTGACGCCGGATTCTGTCACGCTGCTCGACGAGCGCGGCCACCAGGTGCCGGGCCAGCTCAAGACGGGCAGCAACTGGGTCTCCTTCGTGCCCGCCCCGCCGCTGACCCCGGAGTTGACCGACGGGTCGTTCCGGCCCGGCGGGCGCTATCGGCTCCAGATCGCCGGCCATCCGAGGCCCGACGCGATCCGCGCTGCGGACGGGCGCTGGCTCGATGCGGCCGTGACCTACGAAGTCCACGTCGCCGACCTCGACCAGGCGCCCGTAGGGCTCCCCTCGATCCTGCGCCCGCCGGTCTCGGACGTGCCGCTGGTCGCGCGCCGCAGCGAAGAGCCGCTGAAGGTCGCCGCGGACAACCCGCGGTTGACCGTGCACTTCAGCCAGCCGCTGCTGCCCACCTCGGTCACCGTCGACGCGTTCCGGGTCCAGGTGCTCGGCCGCACCGTGGAGACCCTCCGGCCCCGCGGCGTGCGCATCCTGACGTCGTTCTTCGACCAGGCGCCCGGTTCCTCGGTCGAGCTCGATCTCGGCGCGCTGCCGCGCTGCGTCGACGGCTCGCCGCGCAGGCTGGTTCAGGGCGACTTCATCAGCGCCGAGGTGCGGCTGGGCGGCGGCCTGACCGACTACGCGGGCCTGCCGCCGCTGTCGTCGCTGGCGAGCACGTGGCAGGTCGTCGCGGGCAGCAGCGTGCCGATGTGCGAGTGGCCCGACCTCGAACAGAGCTTCTCCGGACCTTCGGGGCTCGAGCCCGGCTTCGAGGTCTCCCGCGGCGGCGTCCGTCCTCGCGTGCGCGTCGAGGCAGGCGACGGCAGCCTCGGCGTCTTCCGCCCGCTGCGCGACACGGTGCTGCGTCCGGGGCTGCCGTTCGACCGCGGGGACGGGACGCAGCAGGTCAGTTCGCTCGGAGAGTTCTGCTTCTCGCTCATCGACGTGCCCGAGGGCGTCACGGTCACCGTGGACGCGCGCGGCGCGCCGGTCCGGCTGCGCGCAACCGGCGGCGTGCGCATCCGCGGGACGCTCCGGATCGAGGGGCCGTCGGCGGCGCTCCCGGCGGACCGCGTCGGCTCACGGCCGGTCGCCGGGCTGATCGACGCGGCCCCGTTCAGCGTCGTGGCCGCCGGCGCCGTCGCCGTGCTCGGACGGGTCGAGAGCGACGCGGACCTCGCCGCAGGCCGGACGTCGCTGCTGCTCGCCAGCGCATCGGCGCTCGAGCTGCAGGCGGTGCTGCCGCTGCAGACCATGCTCGTGGTCGAGGCGGGCGAAGGCTCTTTGCGGCGCATCTCCGGCGCGCGCGGCTCTGCGCGCGTCTACCCGGCGACGTTCACGCCGGGTCTGGCAGCTGGCAGCGACTTCGAAGTGGTGGGGGTCCTGCCTTGGCGCCAGCTGCCGGTCGACCAGGACGCCGGCGTGCTGCAGCTCGGCGACGGTCGGTCGACGCTGGCCGTCGACTGGCAGGCAACTTCTGCGGACCCGATCCGCGGCGAGTCGCCCGACACCGGCGCGGGCCGCGTGGGGCGGTGGCAGCCTGCGCGCGACGGCGACGTCGTGGTGGTCGGCGGCGGCGCCTTCTTGCGGCTGCGCCTGCGTGCGCGGGTCCGCAGCGCAGCGGGGCTGCCCGAGATCGGCCGCCTGCGGCTCGTCCAGCAGCGCTGATCCGTCCGCGGAGCCGGCGCGGCTCTACCTTCCCGAGGGTGGAATCGTATTCGGCGGGACCGTATGCTCGCAGCCGCCAGCGGGCGGTCAGAGTCGGCGTGGGTCAGCGCGTCGAGGCGGTCATCGGGACCGCAACCCGTAGAGGCACAAGGTCAAGCGAGGGGTCGCGCGTGCGCGACGTGGATACGTCTCTAGATGGAACCGGCGGTGTTCGCATCCATTGCAGCGCTCTTCGGCGCCTGCATCGGTTCGTTCCTGAACGTCGTCATCTGGCGTCTGCCGCAAGAGGACCCGAGCCGCCGCTCCGTGACGGGGCGCTCGTACTGCCCTGGCTGTGGCGTGCAGATCGCCGCGCGCGACAACGTGCCGGTGCTGGGCTGGCTGATGCTGCAGGGCAAGGCGCGCTGCTGCGGGGTGCGTATCTCGTTCCGCTATCCGTTCGTCGAGCTGCTGACCGCGGCGTTGTTCTTCGTGACGGCGATGTGGCCGCCGTTCGGGCCGGTCTTCGGCGCGGACGGGGCGGTCGAGACTGCGGGTGCCGTCGCGCTGGGGCTCCACCTCGTGTTCGTCTCGATGCTGATCGCGCTGACCTTCATCGACTTCGACACCCAGCTGCTCCCCGACGCCCTGACCAAGCCGGGCATGGTGATCGGGGTGGTCGCCGGCGCGTGGCCGGGCCTCGCCGGTGCGCTGTCGGACGACCCGAGCGTCTCGCCCGTGCTGCGCACGGTGCTCGCGAGCGTGGTGGGGCTGGTGGTGGGCGGCGGGGTCACGTGGGCCGTGCGCGCGCTCGGCACGGCCGCCTTCAAGAAGGAGGCGATGGGCTTCGGCGACGTCAAGCTGATGGCCATGCTCGGCGCCTTCCTCGGGTGGAAGGGTGCGCTGCTGTCGCTGTTCTTCGGCTGCGTGCTGGGTGCGGTCGTCGGCGTCGCGCTGGCGCTGCGCGGCGGCCTCGCGGCGCGCATCCCGTTCGGACCCTACCTCGCGATGGGCGCCGTCGTGGCGCTGTTCGCCCGCGACCGCGTGCTGCAGCTGCTGCTGCACGACTGGCCGGAGTGGCAGCAGCGCAATCCGTCTTCGATCTACGTCATCGCGGGGGGCAGCCTCGCCGCGATGACGCTGTTGCTGTGGCTGCTACGTCGCGGGGGGCGCG
>JBERSB010000529.1:0-2425 GCA_041236755.1 Luminiphilus sp.
GTCAGGATCTCCTCGACGTCGAGGACCGCGCAGCGGCAGCCGACGCCGAGCAGCGTCGCGAGCGACGGCGAGGTCCGCTCCTCGTCTCCGGAGATCCACTCCTTGACGTAGGTGCCGTGCTGGCAGACCACGCGCAGCTCCAGCGTCTCGTCGTCGCGCACGTCGAGCGCGAGCACGCGCAGCCGCCGCTCCCGCTCGAGGTCAGCGCGGCGGTGGGCGACGCGCTGCGGCGTGCGCTGCACGATCGCGCCGCAGTAGCCCCGCACGGCCGCGAGCCGGTCGGCCTGCGGGAGCGCGTCGACGGCGACCTCGGCGCGGTAGACCTTGTCGAAGTGGGTCTCCTTCCAGTAGACGACGCGCTTGCGCTCGACGCGCTCGAACGGCGCGAGCTCGATCGCACCCTCGGCGCGCGCGACGACGTCGCGGCGCAGCTCCTCGAGGTCGAGCGCCGGGTTGCGCGCGCCGACGACCTCGAACACGAACGGCCGGCCGTGGCCGAGCATCAGCACGTCGATGTCCTCGCGCCCGGCCCCGTGGAACTTGCCCGTCTTGGCCTGCATCGCCGGCACCACGCGCCGTCCGATCAGCTCCTGCACGGAGTCCTTGGTCAGCTTGCCGAACCCCTCGCAGTGCTTGCAGCCGCGGCGCCGCCGACGGTCTCCCTTGCACTTCGGGCAGTAGAAGATCGTCTGCGGGAGCCCGCGCTTCAGCTTGCGGTAGCGACTCTCGAGGTAGAGCGTGCACCGCGGGCGCGGCTTGCCGTCCGGGAGCGTCTCAGTCATCTCCGCAGAGCAGACCCGACGCCTATGCCGCGGGCAAGCCCTCGCGTCGGAGCCGCGGCCGGCTAGCGCGCGGCCGGCTGACTGCGCTCGCCGCGACGCTCGAGGTAGCGGCTCATCATCCCGAAGAGGTCCTTCGGCTTGATCGGCGTCTGCACGACCGAGTGCACGTCGAACTTGCCCTTGGTGGCCGCGAGGTCCTTGACGTTGCCGGCGTCGGCCAGCAGGAACAGGTCTGCCTCGGTCTCGAACGAGCGCAGGTGCTGGAGCAGCTTCATCGAGTCCTGGTCCGCCGGGTCGACGCCGAGGATGACCGTGTCGAAGCGGTGGCTGCGCGCCTCGCCGACGCCGGTGTGGCCCTCGCCCACGGTCACCTGGAACTCCCCGAACTGTTGGAGGCCGACCTTGACCAGGTCGCGGATCAGCGGGTCCTTCTCGACGAGCAGCACTTCCATAGGTCGTTTATCGGCTGGCGCGATCCGCAACTGGCGCCGCAGCGCCAGGACGTCGATGCCAACGCGACTTGACGGCCGGCGCGCGTTGCGATGTCGTGCGGGCGGTGAACTACCTCGCAGGCGTCGACGAAGCCGGGCTCGGACCGATCCTCGGGCCGCTGGTCGTCGGCGGGGTCACCATGGCAGGCCCCGAGGGCACCGCGCCCTGGCGGCTCCTGCAGCGGCACGTCAGCAAGCTCAAGCACATAAAGGGCAAGGTGCGCGTCGCCGACAGCAAGAAGGTCCGCTCCGGCCCGCACGGCATGCTCCGGCTCGAGCAGACGGCGCTGGTGTTCTGGACCGCGCTGCACGGCGAGCCGCCGACCGACCTCGCGTCCTGGCTGGTCGCGCTCGGCCACGACATGGAGCCGCTGCGGCGCTGCCCGTGGTACGAGGAGCTCGCGCTGCCGATGCCGCGCCTCGCCGACCGCGACTGGATCACGCTGACCGGCGAGCTGGTCGCGCGCGCGCTGCGCAACGGCGGCGCCGAGCTGCTCGACATCGCGGTCCGCGCCGTCGACGTCGAGGAGTGGAACGGGCTGATCGCCGACACCGACAACAAGAGCAAGGCGCACTTCCACGCCTACAGCGAGGTGCTCGCCGAGCTCGTGCGCAGGCTCTGGCCGCGGATCGGCGACGACGACGCGTGCCGGCTGGTCGCCGACCGCTGCGGCGGCAAGATGCGCTACCGCGCCGACCTTGCCCGGCTGTGTCCGGACGCGGCGGTCGAGGTGCTCCAGGAGGCCCCGGGCACCTCGAGCTACCGGCTGCGACAGCAGCGCCGCGACATGACGGTCACGTTCGCCGAGCGCGCCGAGGACCGCGCCTTCCCGACCGCGCTCGCCAGCTGCTTCGCGAAGTATCTCCGCGAGCTGATGGTCGAGTGCCTCAACCGGTGGTTCCAGTCCCGCGTCCCCGACCTCAAGCCAACAGCTGGATACTACGTCGACGGGCGCCGCTTCTTGGACGACGTCGCGGAGCAGGTCGAGGCCCTGGCTCTGCCGACGCGTCGCCTCGTCCGCGTGCGCTGAGCGCCCGCAGCGGCTCAGGCCCCGCCGAAGCCGCGGTCTTCCAGGAGCTCGGCGCCGTTGGCCGCCTCGACCGCGAGCGCGTCGCACCGTTCGTTCTCAGGGTCCCCGCTGTGCCCCTTCA
>JBERSB010000530.1:0-5006 GCA_041236755.1 Luminiphilus sp.
CGGTACTCGACGAGGTCTGCGATGCAGCCCATCTTGAGGCCGCGCTCCTGGCAGAACGTCTCGAGCTCGGGCACGCGCGCCATCTCCCCGTCCGGCTTGGTGATCTCGCAGATCACCCCCGCGGGCCGCAGGCCCGCCAGCCGACAGAGATCGACGATGCCCTCGGTCTGGCCCGTGCGCACCAGCGTGCCGCCGTCGGCCGCGCGCAGCGGGAAGATATGGCCCGGCCTCGCGAGGTCCTGCGGCTGCGCGTCGGGCTTGACCGCGGCCAGGATCGTCTTCGCGCGGTCCTTGGCCGAGATCCCCGTCGTGACGCCCTCGGCGGCCTCGATCGACACGGTGAAGTTGGTGCCGAACCGCGAGCGGTTCTGCGAGACCATCATCGGCAGGTCGAGCTGGTCGCAGATCTCGTTGTCGAGCGCCAGGCAGATCAGCCCGCAGGCCTCGCGCGACATCTGCGCGATCAGCTCCGGCGAGGCGAACTCCGCCGCGAAGCAGAGGTCGCCCTCGTTCTCGCGGTCGGGATCGTCGACCAGCACGATCGGACGGCCGGCCTTCAGCTCTTCGAGCAGCTCGGGGATGGGTGCAAACGTCTCGCTCACGCCCGCAACATAAGCCGCGCGTCATCACGACCCTAGGGCTGATGCCGGCGCAGGCCGCGGGCCGCCGTGCCGGAGCCGCCCCAAGACTACAGCGGGAGAGGACTTGCACCTGCGCGGGGGGCTGTCCGGGGCGCGCCGACAGCCCGCCCGGATCAGCCGCGCTGTGCCCGGCTCGACGTGAGCGTCACGAGCCCCGCGCCGACAACGAGCGCCGCGCCGAGCATCGTCACCTCGTCGAGCGTTTCGTCGAAGGCGACCACGCCGACCGTCGTCGCCACCACCAGCTGCAGGTAGATCAGCGGCTGGATCGAGCTCGCCTCCGCGAAGCGCAGGGCCTGGATGAACAGGTAGTGGCCGAGCATGCTCGAGCCGCTGACGACGGCCAGCCAGCCCCAGTCGCGCAGCCCCGGCGCCTCCCAGAAGAACGGCCCCACGCACGTCATCACCAGCGCGCCGCCGAGGCCGGTGTGCAGGAAGCTCGTGGTCGACGAGTCCACGGCCGAGACCGCGCGGGTCAGCAACTGGTAGGTCGCGAAGGTGAGCGCGCCCGCCAAAGGCAGCAGCGCGCGAGGGTCGAACACGTCTGTGCCGGGACGCAGCAGGACGAGCACGCCGACGAAGCCGACCGCGATCGCCGCCCACCGCCGCGCGCCGACGCGCTCGCCCAGGAACAGCCAGGAGCCGCACGCGACCATCAGCGTGAAGCTCGAGAACACCGCGTGGGTGGTCGACAGGCCGATCGACGCAAACGACTGCACGATGATGCACACCTGCACCGCCAACAGCGCGCCGCGCAGCATCTGCAGCCCCGGACGCCTCGTGGCCGCGACCGCCCGCAGCCGCCCGCGGTGCGCGAGCAGCAGCACGGCCGCGAACGCCCAGTAGCGCACGGTGATCACGAAGAACACCGAGTAGCGCTCGGTCAGGTACTTGCTGACCCCGTCCTGCAGGCCGAAAACCACCACCGCGGCGATCGTCAGCAGGGCGCCGAGCCTGGGCGAGCGGGTATCGGGCATGGCCGGCCATCAGACGACGGCCGCGGTGGCCCCGCAACGGTGCGTCCGAGCGCCCCCCGCAGACGAACGCGCGCCCTCGCGCGCGCCGGAACGCCCGATGCGCGCTGTCCGATCTATTAAACACGCTGACTTCGGGTTGGAGTCGTGCCTTCCGCGGGCTACGAAACAAGAGAGCCACGCCTCAGCCCGCTGAGCAACGAACCCAGCACAACAGAGACATGACCCCCATCTACGCACCTTCGAAGTCCACCGCGCGCGCGCGCGGTCGTTCCGGGCTCGCCGGCCTCACCGCCGGCGCGCTGGCGCTCACCGGCTGCTCGGTCGGCGGCGCGACGAGCACCCACGCCGAGGCCGACATGGCCGGCGGCGTCTGCCCGGTGACCGGGCTGGGCGGGGACGCGGTCGCCGTCGAGGCGAGCGCGTCCGCTCCCGCGATGCGCGGCGGCAAGGAGTGGTGGCCCAACCAGCTCGACCTGGGCGTGCTCCACCAGAACGCGCCGATGAGCAACCCGATGGGCGGCGACTTCGACTACGCCGCCGCGTTCAACAAGCTCGACCTCGGCGCGGTCAAGAAGGACATCGAGGGCGTGCTGACCACGTCGCAGCCGTGGTGGCCGGCGGACTACGGCACCTACGGCGGCCTGATGATCCGCCTCGCCTGGCACAGCGCCGGCACCTACCGCTCGACGGACGGCCGCGGCGGCTCGGCGTCGGGCACGATCCGCTTCGCGCCGCTCAACAGCTGGCCGGACAACGGCAACCTCGACAAGGCGCGCCGCCTGCTCTGGCCGGTCAAGAAGAAGTACGGCAGCAGCCTCTCCTGGGCCGACATGATGATCCTCGCGGGCAACGTCGCGCTCGAGTCGATGGGCTTCGAGACCTTCGGCTTCGCCGGCGGCCGCGAGGACGTCTAC
The DNA here is from genome assembly GCA_041236755.1 of Luminiphilus sp. Taxonomy (GTDB): domain Bacteria; phylum Planctomycetota; class UBA1135; order UBA1135; family UBA2386. The sequence goes on from JBERSB010000530.1 coordinate 2,533, forward strand.
GAGCCCGAGCAGGACATCTGGTGGGGCCCCGAAGGCGAGTGGCTCGCCGACAAGCGCTTCAACGAGCAGCGCGAGCTCGACCAGCCGCTGGCCGCCTCGCAGATGGGCCTGATCTACGTCAACCCGCAGGGTCCCAACGGCAACCCCGACCCGCTGCTCGCCGCGAAGGACATCCGCATCACGTTCGGCCGCATGGCGATGAACGACGAGGAGACCGTGGCGCTGATCGCGGGCGGCCACACGCTCGGCAAGGTGCACGGCGCGGCGGATCCCGGCAAGTACGTCGGCCCCGAGCCCGAAGCCGCGAGCATCGAGCAGCAGGGCTTCGGCTGGAAGAACGCGTACGGCACCGGCAACGGCAAGGACACGATCACCAGCGGTCTGGAGGGCGCGTGGACCTCGACGCCCGCCGAGTGGTCGCACGGCTACTTCCAGAACCTCTACCGCTACGAGTGGGAGCTGACCGAGAGCCCCGCGGGCGCCAAGCAGTGGCAGCCCAAGGACGGCGTCGCCACCGTTCCGGACGCGCACGTGGCCGGCAAGAAGCACCTGCCGATGATGCTGACGACCGACCTCGCGCTGCGCTTCGACCCGATCTACGGCAAGATCTCGCTACGCTTCCGCGACAACCCCGAGGAGTTCGAGGCCGCGTTCGCGCGCGCGTGGTTCAAGCTGACGCACCGCGACATGGGGCCGGTCAACCGGCTCCTCGGCCCGGAAGTGCCGCCCGCGCAGCGCTGGCAGGACCCGATCCCGCAGGCCGAGGTCGCGATGACCGACGCGGACGTCGCGGCGGCCAAGAAGGCGATCCTCGCCTCGGGCCTGTCGGTGTCCGACCTCGTCTACACGGCGTGGTCGTCGGCTTCGACCTACCGTGACTCGGACAAGCGCGGCGGCGCCAACGGCGCGCGCGTGCGCCTCGCGCCGCAGAAGGACTGGGCCGTCAACCAGCCCGGCCGCCTCGCGGGCGTGCTCGCCAAGCTCGAGCAGCTGCAGAAGGACATGGCCGCAGGCGGCAAGCAGGTCAGCATGGCCGACATGATCGTGCTCGGCGGCGCCGCTGCGATCGAGAAGGCCGCCAAGGACGCCGGCCATGACGTCACGGTGCCGTTCGCGCCGGGCCGCGGCGACGCGAGCCAGGAGATGACCGACGTGAACTCGTTCGCCTGGCTCGAGCCCGCGCAGGACGGCTTCCGCAACTACGTCGGCAACGAGGACGGCTACGACGTGCCGACGCCCGAGGAGCTGGTCAACAAGGCCGAGCTGCTCAACCTGACCGCGCCCGAGATGACGGTGCTGATCGGCGGCATGCGCGTGCTCGACGCGAACTTCGCGCAGAGCCGCCACGGCGTGCTGACCGACAAGCCGGGCCAGCTGAGCAACGACTTCTTCGTCAACCTGCTCGACATGGGCACGGCCTGGGCCCGCAAGGGCGACCACTACGTCGGCACCGACCGCGACAGCGGCCAGCAGCGCTGGACGGCGACCGACGTCGACCTCGTGTTCGGCAGCAACTCGCAGCTGCGCGCGCTGTGCGAGGTCTACGCAGCCGACGACGCCGAGCGCAAGTTCGTCGACGACTTCGTCGCCGCGTGGGTCAAGGTCATGCGCCTCGACCGCTTCGACCTCGACCGCGGCTAGTCCGCGGCCCTGCGGGCCGGATCGCAGATCGCGCGCGTCGCGATCGCCCGGCCCGCGGCGTGGCACTACAGTGGGCGCATGCGCTTCGGCATGAACCTGCTGCTGTGGACCACCCACGTCACGTCTGAGCACGAACGCCAGCTCGCCTTCGTCAAGGAGTGCGGCTTCGACGGCGTCGAGATCCCGCTGTTCGAAGGCGACCCCGACCACTACGCGACCGTCGGCAAGATGTGCGACGGGCTCGGCCTGCAGCGCACCTGCTCGGCGGGGCTCGCGCCCGAGCACGACCCGATCCACGAGGACCCCGCTGTGCGCGCAGCTGCGCTGGAGCGGCTGCGATGGGCGATCGACTGCGCACAGGCCGCCGGCGCGGACGTGCTCTGCGGGCCGCTGCACTCGGCGTTCAAGGTGTTCCGCGACCGCGGCCCCAACGAGGAAGAGGTCCAGCGCAGCGCCGACGTGCTGCGCCAGGCCGCCGAGCACGCGCAGCCTGCGGGCGTGCTGCTCGCGCCCGAGGCTGTGAATCGCTTCGAGTGCTACCTAGTCAACACCGCAGCGCAGATGCGCGCGCTGGTCGAGGCGGTCGACCACCCGCAGCTCAAGGCGCACTACGACACCCACCACATGCACCTCGAGGAGCGCGACGCCTGCGCCGCGGTCGCGCACACAGCGCCCGTGCTCGGCCACGTGCACTTCAGCGAGAACGACCGCGGCGTGCCGGGCCGTGGCCAGGTCGACTGGCAGGGCACGTTCTCGGCGCTGCGCGACTCGGGCTACGACGGCTGGTGCGTCATCGAGGCGTTCTCACGCCTGGACCCGGGGTTCGCGGCAGG
>JBERSB010000531.1:0-5395 GCA_041236755.1 Luminiphilus sp.
CACGGGGACCAGGACCAGGCGCAGCATGAAGCCCTCGTCTATCCCACTGCCGCCGCGAGCGCAAACGTCGCCACGCAGCCCGCTGTCGTACGCCGTGGGCGCGCGCTCTGCCTACACTACTTGACCAGACGAGCGCGCCCGGGGACCGGCGTACGATCCAACGCCGTGATCCGGTCGGTGAGCGTCGCCGCGGTCTGGCCGACCATGTCGAGGGAGCCGAGGATCGCCGCACCGCACTCCAGGCTCGCGTTGCCGCGGAGCTCGACGCAGGCCGCCGGCGCGTAGAGCAGCCCGTCGACCGCCACCGATGCCTGGCCCCCGACCTCGATCACGTCGTCTGCCTCGCGGGTGGCGAGCCATGCTCGGGAACTGTCGACGTTCGCGGGAAGACCCGTGCCCAGCAGCTGGGCGCTGCTCGTGAGCTTCAGCGAGGCGCCTTCCGCGAGCACGATGCGCGCGCTGTCCAGCGTCAGCGAAGCCGACCCGCCGAGGTCGATGGCATCCGTGAAAATGTGGTCGCCCGGAGACAGGACAAAGGCCTCCGAGGACGAGACCAGGCCTGCGTGCGTGCCGGGAGAGACGATCGTGACGCCGCCGCTCGGGATCACGGGGGCCGGCGTTCCTGGTTCGGGAAGCACGGTCGCCGCGTAGGGGTCGCCGGGCAAGACCACCTCTTCGTAGACGTCCGCGTCGAAGTTCTCGTGCGTCGAGAGGTTGGCCAACAGGCCCGTGAGCTCGATCGCAGGCGCCCGCAGCGACGCGCTGGGCTGCGTCCAGATCCTGCTCCCGTCTCCCAACACACCGATGAGCCCGTCCATCGACAGGCTCGCGCCCTCTGTCAGCCGGAGCAGGGTCGGGTTGCTGCCGACGAGCAGGAAAGCGGTCTGGTCGCGGGGTGGACAGTAGACGGCGATCGCAGCCCGAGACACGTCGACGGCGCCTGGCCCCAGCGCTGCCGGAAGGATGCTCGGCACGGCGCCGTTCGGGTGGCCGTCGACATACTGCACGAGCACGCGCACCGCGCGCCCGCCCGACTCGCGCGAAGTGAAGGTCTGCGTAGCGGCGTCCCAGTCGCCGAACTGCAGGTCCCCGCTGGTGCCGGTCGGGGACACGACCAAGGACAGGTTCGAAGCAGCAGCGACCACACCGGCGTCGAGCGCAGCCTGCTCGCGGCCGGACCAGTAGCGGGCGGCCGCCGCCAGCGCGATCCCGTCCGCGCCGCTCCGGGCGCGGGTCCCGCGCGTGGTGATGTTCCCGATCTCGACGCAGGCCCAGATCAGCATCAGGAAGGCCGGAAACGCCACCATCAAGAAGATGCTGGATACGCCTCGCTGCCGATCTATCTTAACACTATTAATCATAGTGACTTACGAAGCCAAGTCTCCGACCGGCACGGGCGCTGCGGACGCCCTGCTCGTAGGCGCGAGCGCACCGAACCGAACATCGCCGGCGCCCGGGGAGGCGCAGTCGCGGATCTCGGGCAATGTTACCACGGGCCGGACCACGAGACCACGGGTCGGAGAACAGCGCCTGGGCCGACTGGATCGGGGCACAGGATCCGTCCGGGATCGTCTCCAGAGAGGCATCCTGGGCACGCACGCAGGCGGCCTACTCACTTTTGCGTAGGTAATTTTTGCGTTCCGGCCCCACGAATCGGCGGGCTCGGGTAGCCTCGTAAAAATGCCCTTCTCGTTGCCATGCCCGGCTACGACGCCGTGCGAATTTTCCGCCTTGGCGGAAGAAGGGCCGTTTTATGTGCCGGTGCCGCACTGGATCTGGGCCGGCCTGTCGGTTGCGTGCCTCGTCGCGACCGTCACCGACCTGCGCAGCATGCGGATCCCGAACTGGCTGACCCTGCCGCTGTTCGCCGCCGGTCTCGCCTACGCGCTCAGCACGGGCGGTTGGGAAGGTCTGCGCGGCGCACTCGGCGGTGCGGCGATGGCAGGCGGCATCTACATCCTGGCCTATGTCATGGCCGGAGGAGGCGCCGGCGACGCGAAGTTGATGCTGGCGCTGGGCAGCTGGCTGGACTGGCGCGAAGCAGCCGTGCTCGTGCTCGCCGTCGCGCTCGCAGGCTTCCTTTGGGCTATGATTGTGGTCGTCAAGCGCGGAAGCTTGCGCGACATTCCTACCTACATCATGGGCGGACTAGGCCTCTCCTACTTCCAGTTCCGCGCGACGCTGGCCGGCAAGAAATACCACATCGGCGGATCGGGCATCGGCAGCAGCGAGCAGCCCGCGGAGCCTGCTAAGAAGCGCCCCAAGCACTGGTACCCCTACGCCCCGGCAATTCTCCTAGGTACAATCTCAGCATGGATTTACACCTACAAGGTGGGGTTGATCCGATGAGCCGTGACAGCACCCCGAAGCTTGACCGCGCCCCGAATGTCGGCCACGCACCGACGAGGCGTATCCGCGAGTTCGGCCGCAGCGCTCAAGGGGTCGAGTCCGTAGAGCTCGCGGTCACCTTCATCGTCGTCGCCCTAGTCCTGTTCGCAGGCCTGGAGCTGGGCTGGGCCATGAGCCAGTCCTCGAGCCTCCGGCATGTCGCGAGAATTGGCGCCCGCGAAGCGTCCCTCCAGGACAAGAGCGCAGCCCAGGTGATCGCCCGGGTCCAGCAGGGCCTGGACGAGCTGGGGATCAATGACGCCACGATCGAACTCATCCCATCTGATCCTGCCTCCGTGGCAGCCGGCAGCGCCGTCGAAGTCCGGATCAGCGTAGATTACGCTGCAGTTCAACTGCTTGGACTGCAAGCCCTCATGCCCCTCCCTGAAAGCCTGCAAGCTCGCGCGTCCATGGTCAAAGAACCGGAGCGATGAGCGAACCCCCAGCAATCCCATGACCGCGATCCGCCCCATCGTCTTCGGGCTCGCGATGGCAGCCGCCGCTGCTTTCGGCACCGATTTCATCCTCCAGAAGCGCTCGCAGGCAACCCGTAGGGCTGGCCCAACCGCCCCCCCCACCGCGACGTTGCCCACGACCCCGTCTCTCGGATCGGTCGGGGACAGCGAGTATGTGGCGGCCACTCCGCCCGCCGCGTCGGAGCTTCCTCAGGCCGGACTGGACCTGAAGGTAGGCGAGCGAGCCATGTCGCTACCGCTCAAGGAAGGCGCGCTGGACTCGTTCCTGAGCCCAGGCTCCCTGATCGACGTGCTGGCGACGATCGACTTCCAGGGTCAGGACGGCAAGCGCCGGACCGCGACGACCGTGGTCGCAGAGGGCGCGCGAGTCCTCGCCGTCCACGACCCGGAGAAGTCGCGCTCGACGCGACGCCCGAGCATCACGGTTGCAGTCGGCTACCAGGCAGCCGGCGCGATCGAGTTGGCGTCGACCAAGGGCTCCATCGCCGTGGTCGCGAGGTCGAAGCGCGAGCCAGCGGGGGAACGCGCATCCCAGGTCTATCTGCTGGACCTGGTCACGGACCCCGCCGCCGCGGCCGCCGCCGCCGCCGCCGAAGCACAGGCCGAAGCGCAGGCGGTGGAGGCAGCAGGCCCGCAGTGGAGCGTCCGCGTGATCCGCGGCGCGATCACGACGGAAGAAGGCTTCGGCACGAAGTAGCAGCACCCTACGACCGCTCGTTCTCGAACCGTTTCGGCTCGCACTCCGTAATGAACCACCCCCGCCTCACCACCCTCTTCGCCTTTGTCGCGCTCGCGCACGCAGCCCCGCTCGCGGCCCAACAAGGTCAGCAGGAGATCTTGCTGCACCCAGGTCGCTCGAAGCTGCTCGAGTTGACCTCGAACCTGGAGACCGTCGCGGTCGCGGACCCATCTGTGATCGACGTCAAGCCGCTGTCACCGACGCAGGTGCTCGTGCTGGCGAAGTCGTTCGGCGCGACCGACCTCCTGTTGACGCTTGAGGGTGCTGGGACCGTCAGCTACGCGGCGCAGGTCCGACCCGACGTCGAAGAGCTGCAGAGCACGTTGCAGCGACTGTTCAGCCCGGAGCTCACCGTCGAGGACCTGAAGGGCACCGCCGTGGTGCGCGGCACGGTCTCCAGCGTCGAAGTGGCCGCTGGGATGACCAAGTTCCTGGCGGACTCAGGCGTGAAGTGGGCCGACCTCACGCGACTCGCAGGAGTCCGGCAGGTTCAGCTTCGAGTCCGCATCGCCGAGGCGAGCCGGACGGCGCTGAGGTCGCTCGGAGTGAGCGCCGTCGCGTCGAGCGCGTCGGGCTTCGGTGGCATGCAGTCCCCGGGAGCCTCTTTCCAGCCGGTGTCGATCACGCCCGCGCCCGGCACGACGATCGCGAACCCTATCTACACCTACGGCGGCGTCGGTGGCGCCGTGACGAGCGCGACGACCCTCTTCGGCGGTCTGCCCAGCGCCAACCTCGAGGTGTTCCTCCAGGCGCTGGTCGAGAACCGCTATGTCCGGCTGCTCGCCGAGCCGAACCTCGTCGCCATCAGCGGCGAAGAAGCCAGCTTCCTGGTAGGCGGCGAGTTCCCGATCCCGATCGTGCAGGGGACGACCGCCAACGCCAACTCGGTCGTCACCATCCAATACAAGGAGTTCGGCGTCCGGCTGAACTTCCGCCCGCTGGTCCTCGGAGAAGGCCGGATCCGGCTCGAGGTCGCCCCGGAAGTGAGCGAGCTGTCCGAGATCGGCGCCCTGCAGCAGAACGGCTTCGTCATCCCCGGGATCGTCACCAGGCGCTCCAGCACGACCGTGGAGCTGGGAAGCGGCCAGTCCTTTGCCATGGCCGGCCTGCTCCGCAGCAAGGAGCAATCACGCCGGGGCGCGGTGCCCATCCTGGGCGATCTGCCGATCCTGGGGCCGCTCTTCCGTAGCATGCGCTACGAGAAGGAAGAGACCGAGCTCGTCGTCATCGTCACCGCAGAGCTGGTCGAGCCGGTCGACGGCGACAGCATCCCGCTTCCCGGGACCGGGCACGTCGCGCCGTCTGACTGGGAGTTCTTCTTCGAAGGGGAGCTCGAGGGAACGGCCGCGGCCGAGCCCTCCCAGCGCCTCGCGGAGATCGGTCTCGCGGGCCTGCAAGGGCCCGGCGCCTGGCAGCGTAGCGACGACCCCAAGCAGGCAGCAGCCGAGGAGCTCCCCGAGCTGCCGCTGGCATCGGGTCCGCCTGCTTCGGTTCCGCCTGCTTCGGGGGAGGTTTCCCGAGAGGATCGCAAGTGAGCGACCCGGCCACGAACGGGGACGCGGAGCGGCTGCTGAACTTGCGGCGCAGCCTGCACCAGCAGCTCGTCGCGACCATGGACGTCGCGTCCGCGGAGCGCCTGGAGGGCGACAAGCTCGAGACCGAGTGCCGGACGCGTCTGGAGAAGATGGCCAAGGCCGCGGACCGCGCACTCGACCCTGCGAGCGTCGAGGTGTTGGTCGACAGCGTGCTCGATGACACCTTCCGGCTCGGTCCGCTCGAGCCGCTGCTCGCC
>JBERSB010000532.1:0-4042 GCA_041236755.1 Luminiphilus sp.
TGTTCCCGTTGTTCCCGTTGTTCCCGTTGTTCCCGTTGTTCCCGTTGTTCCCGTTGTTCCCGTTGTTCCCGTTGTTGCCGTTGTTGCCGCCGCCGTTGCCCGGCCCCGCCGCGGCGTCCAGCTGGTCCTGCAACACACGCGCCAGCTTCGCCCGGATGATCCGGAGCCGCGCCCGCTGACGGATGCGCATCGTGACGTCTCCCGACACGGTCGCCGTGAGATCGTCGCTCGTGTTGAGCAACCGGTCTCGTCCGCGGCTCCGGACCTCCAAGCCCGTCCCCGTCATGCTGTAGGTGAGTTGCCCGCTCGGCGAGAACGGATCTCGCCCCCACAAGCCCGTGCGCGACAGGCCGTGGCGACCGGTCAGATCGCCGATCCCCTGCGGGAACGTCCCGCTCTCGATGAACGTCTGCGACGCGATCTTCTGCACGGCGCCGAGGTTGTCCTCAGCGATGCGCAGCCGGTCGCCTACCGGCGACACGAAGCGCTCGACCGCCAGGATCAGCCCCACGCTGGCTGCCCCCACGACGGCCAGCAGCGCGAGCGCCGCGAAGCCCCCCTCGGAGGCGTGACGTGTCCCTGGTTCGCGTCGGTTCACTTGCCGATCCCCCGCATGGCCGAGTAGATGGTGAGCACGACCAGGACGGCGACGCCGCCGACGACCAGGCCGAGGAACACGGTGACGAGCGGCTCGAGCATGCCGAGCGCGCGCTTGACCGCCGCTTTGACCTCGCGGTCGTAGAGTTTGCTGAGGCGGTCGAAGGTCCTCGGCAGGCGACCGGCCTCCTCGCCGACATGCACCATGCTCAAGGCGACGGGCGGCAAGACCTCGGCCTCCTCGAGGGCCTCGGCCAGGCGGGCGCCGCCGAGGATGCGCTCCCGGGTCATTTCGAGCCGTTCACGGACCGACGGGAGCGACACGGCAGCGCCGCTGAGCTCGAGCGCGCCCGTCATCGTCAGGCCGGCGTTGAGCAGCACCGAGAACGTCCGCGCGAACTGCGCGACCGCGAGCGTCTTGACGACCTGGCTCACGACCGGGACGACCGAGAGGCCCTTCATCATCACCGCGCGCGCTCCGGGGTTGCGCAGGAACATAAAGAACGCGAAGACCGCCGCAATCGACCCCAGCACGATCAGGCCGATGTTGTCGGCGACCATCGCCGAGCTGTCGACGAGCATGCGGCTGGCCGGCGGCAGGTCCGTCCCGATCTTCTCGATCACCGCAGACAGCCTGGGGATCACGAACGAGAGCAGGAACAGGATCATCGCGTAGCCTGCGGTCGCGACGACGGCCGGGTAGATCATCGCCTGCTTGACCGTGCCTCCGATCTCGATCCTCCACTCGAGGAAGGTCGAGATGGAGTTGAGCACGTCGGGCAGGCTGCCGGACTGTTCGCCGGCGCGCACCAACGCCACGTAGAGCGGCGGAAAGGCGCGCGGGCACTCTGCGATCGCGTCGGAGAGTGGCTGACCTGCGGCGACGCGGTCGCCGAGGTCTTCGAGCATCAGCGCGATGTTCGGATCTGCTTCCTGCTCACTGATCGCTTGGAAGGTCCCCAGGAGGGGGACCCCCGCGTCGAGAGCCTCGTGGAGTGCTTGCGTCAGCAGCAGGAGGCGGCGCTGCGACATCTTGGTGCGACGCACCGAGATGTCGTTCGTTGCGGCGTCGAGAGCCTTGGCCCTGACGAGCATGCGGCCTTCTCGGCCGAGCATGTCGTGCAGAGCCTGCTCGTCGTCTGCCTCGAGACGTTCCTTTACGGTTACGCCATCGGACTCAGCAATCGTCGCATCGAATCGCATTTACCCGCCATTCGGCAGTCCTACTGGCGCTGAGACAGCAGGTAGGCGATGTCGTCGCCGAGCACGTCGTCCGTGGGCGACGCGTTGGCGTTGGTCTGGAAGATGCCGTCGGCGCCGGCCGAGATGACCCAGACGCGCTTGTAGTTCGTCGTGTCGACGGACCAACCCGACTGCATGTTGACGATGTAGGGGCGGCCCCACGGATCGACCGGCAGCGGGCCCGTGTAGGGGCCGCGCCAGCGCGTGACACCCGTCATCGGGTAGGCGGCGCCGGTGGTCGACTGCGGCTGGTTGAGCACCAGGTGGTTGTCGAGCACGTCGCCGTTGCTGCCCGTGCCTTCCGTGATCCACGCGTGAGCCGCCATCCAGGGGCTCGTCGACGGGATCGACGGACCGGTCATCAGAACGGTCAGGGTGTTGTTGCTGGAGCTGGAGTTGCGCGCCGGGTAGACGCCCACGTCCTTGTAGAAGCCCAGCACAGCAGCGCCGATCGTCTTGCACTCGGACTCGGCGCGCGCGCGGCGGCCGTCTTCCATGTAGGTGCTGAGCATCGGCACTGCGATACCCGTCAGCAGCAAGACAACAGACAGAACGACGATGACCTCGACCAGGGTGAAACCCTGCTCCTTGCGGCACGTCCCCGAGTTGGCATCCTCTCTCATGGAGACGTTTATCGGCATCCGCTCGATACGCCTTTTGGCCCTTTTGCCGAGAATCAGCGACTCCTGCTAAGGAAGCGGCCCACCTACAGCCGATGCCATGGCATGGCCTCTTCGGCTCCCGATCTGCTCAGCTCGATCGCCGACAGCGTCGACGAGGAGCGCGAATTCCTGGAGTCCGCGCTGGGTAACTGCCCCGCCGACGACGCCAAGAGACTCGCCAGGCTTGACGAGCTGGGCGTGCTGCCGCTGCAGCGCGGCTACCAGATCTGGGCTAAGCAGCTCGGCCTCGCCTACCACTCGCTCGAGAACCTCGACATCAGGTACCGGCACCGGCTGCCGCTCGACATCGCGCTGCGTCACGGCGCGATCGTCGTCGACGAGTCGGACGGCGTGCTGTCGGTCGCGCTGCGCAACCCGTTCGAGCTGGTCGCCGTCGACGAGATCCAGGAGGCGACCAAGATGTCGGTCGAGGTGGTGCTGTCGCCGCCCGGCGCCATCCAGAAGCACATCGAGCGCCTCGAGCGCGGTTCGTTCGGGATCGAGGGACTGATCCAGAAGCTCTCGAGCGCGAAGATCGACGGCCAGGGCCTCGACGCCGAGCAGCTGCGCAACCTGGGCGGCGACGACGCCGTCATCAAGCTCGTCGACCACCTCATCGAAGAGGCGATCGGCGCGCGCTCCAGCGACATCCACATCGAGCCGCAGCGCGACTTCCTGCGCGTGCGCATCCGCGTCGACGGCAGCCTGGACACGCTCTACAACCTGCCGCCGGGCCTCCACCGCGCCGTCGTCGCGCGGATCAAGGTCGCGTCGGGTATGGACGTCGGCGAGAGCCGCAAGCCCCAGGACGGCCGCATCTCGGTGACCGACGTGCTCGAGCTGCGCGTGTCCGTGCTCCCGAGCGTGCTCGGCGAGAAGGCGGTCATGCGTGTCCTCGACCGCTCGGGCCTGACGCTCGACCCCGAGGCGCTCGGCATGACCGACGCCAACCACAAGATGTTCCGGCGCGGCTACTCCGCGCCCAACGGCATCGTGCTGCTGACCGGACCGACCGGGTCCGGCAAGACCACGACGCTCTACACCGCGATGTCGGAGCTCAACCGACCCGAGACCAACATCGTGACCGTCGAGGACCCGGTGGAGTACGAGCTCGCCGGCACCACGCAGGTGCAGGTCGACATCAAGGCCGAGCGCACGTTCGCCAACGCGCTGCGCGCGATCCTGCGTCAGGACCCCGACGTCGTCATGGTCGGCGAGATCCGGGACGTCGAGACCGCGACCATCGCGGTGCAGGCGGCGCTCACCGGCCACATGGTGCTCAGCACCGTGCACTCCAACGACGCGCTGTCGACGGTGCACCGCCTCTACGACATGGGCATCCCGCCGTACCTGCTCGGCCCCGCGCTGCGCTGCGTCGTGGGCCAACGCCTCGTGCCCAAGGTGTGCACCGAGTGCTCCGAGCCGCACGTGCCCGCCCCCACCCTGCTCGCCGAGTTCGGCGTGTCGCCGGGCGACACCGTGTCGCTGTCGGGCCTGCGCCGCGGCGCGGGCTGCCAGGCTTGCCGCGGCCGCAGAGCGGC
>JBERSB010000533.1:0-2974 GCA_041236755.1 Luminiphilus sp.
GACCCGGAACGCGACCGCCGCCCGCGACCGAGCCATGTCGGCGACGATCTCCAGGTGCAGCTCCCCCATCCCGCGTACCACGATGCGGTCGTGGTCGCGCGCCACGCGCAGCGTCGGGTCGTCGATCGCGAGCTCCAGCACGGCTGCGGGCACGCGGCCGGCGTCCTCGGCGCGGTCGGGCTCGAAGGTGACCGCGAGCACGGGCGTCGGGAACGTCGGCGAAGGCAGCGTGACCGGATCGCCCGCGGCGCAGACGGTCTCGCCCGTGCGCCAGCCGAGGTCGCCCGGGACCACGACGATCTCGCCGGGCCCGGCGCTCGGGACCACCTCGTGGCGGTCGGCGCGCACCGTCCACAGCTCCTCGACTCGGAGCGCGCCCGCCTGCGGCCGCTGGCCGCGCACGACTTCGGCACCTGACTGAAGGCGGCCGCGGACCACGCGCACGTAGTTCCAGACCCGGTCGAGGTGCTGCACCTTGAAGACGAAGCCACAGAACGGCGCCGCCTCGTCGCCGGCGCCCGGCACGCCGAACAGGCCGCGTCGCGGCAGCTCCGAGACCGTCGGCAGGTACGCGACCACGGCGTCGAGCAGCCAGTCCACGCCCCGGTTGTAGAGCGCCGAGCCGCCGAGCACCGGGACGACGTCGCCCGCGAGGAACGCCCGCTTCAGGGCAGCGCGCAGCCGATCGGCCCCGACGGCGCGGCCCGCCACCACCTCGGCCATCACGCCGTCGTCGTGGTCGGCGACGACCTCCACGAGGCGTTCGTGCGCGTCGCGCAGGCTCGCCTGGAGCTGCGGCACGAGGCCTTCGTCGGGGCGCCCGTCGAACCACTGCACCGCGCCGGTCAGGGCGTCGCCCAGGCCTGCGAACACGCCCGCGGCGTCGCGCAGCGGCACCACCACCGCCGCCGCGGTGCACTCCAGCTGCTCGGCGACCTCGCCGACCACCGCGCGGAAGCCGGCGCCCGTGCGGTCGAGCTTGTTGACGAACACCAGCCGCGGCAGACCGCGCCGCGCCGCCTGCTGCCAGACCGCGCGCGTCTGCGACTCGACCCCGCGCACGCCGTCGACCAGCACGACGACGCCGTCGATCACGCGCAGGCACCGCTCCACCTCGGCGACGAAGTCGACGTGGCCCGGCGTGTCGACGACCTGCAGCGCGCGCCCGCTCCAGCTGACGCTGCTCGCAGCGGCCGTGATCGAGATGCCGCGCCGGCGCTCGGCGGGCATGAAGTCCATGGCCGCGGTGCCGTCGTCGACGCTGCCGACCCAGCTCTGCGCGCCGCTGTCGAACAGGATGCGCTCGGTCAGGGTGGTCTTGCCGGCGTCGATGTGCGCGACGACGCCGAACGTGCGCAGGCGGTCCATGGCCCGGCGAATGTAGCGCCGGCTGTGCCCACGCGACAGCGCGCGGGCGGGCCTCTGCTAGCCGAGTGGCGCGGGCGTGCCGCCCTGGGTGATGCCGCGCATCTGCATCTTGAGGTCGTCGGGGTTGTCCGACGCCGCGAGCGCGTCCTCCAGGCTGATGTTGCCGGCCTGGAACAGGCGGATCAGCGACTGGTTGAACGTCATCGTGCCGTAGTAGCTGCCTTCGGCGAGCGCCTTGGGCAGCATCCGCGTCGAGCCCGCCTCGAGCAGCTCGCGCACCGTCGGCGTGTTGATCATCAGCTCGACCGCCGGGACCATCGCGCTGCCGTCCTTGTTCTTGACGAGGCGCAGCGAACACACGCCGGCGAGGTTCAGCGCCAGCTGCAGCCGGACGAGCTCGTGCTGGTGCGGCGGGAAGAACGTGATGATGCGCTCGACGGTCTGCACGGCGTTGACCGTGTGCAGCGTCGAGAACACCAGGTGCCCGGTCTCGGCGGCGGAGATGGCCGCGGACACGGTCTCGGCGTCGCGCATCTCGCCGATCAGGATCACGTCGGGCGACTGGCGCACGGCCTGGCGCAGCGCCTGCGGGAAGCTCGACACGTCGGTGCCGACCTCGCGCTGGTTGACGATCGAGCGCTTGTCCTCGAAGCGGAACTCGATCGGGTCCTCGACCGTGATGATGTGCTTGTTCATCGACCGGTTGACGTACTCGAGCATCGACGCGAGCGTCGTCGACTTACCCGAGCCGGCGATCCCCGTCGCGAGCACGAGGCCGCGCTTCAGCGACGCCAGCCGCTTGAGCGGCTCGACCGGCAGGTTGAGCTCCTTGAACGACGGGATCTCGTTCTTGATGGCGCGGAACACGAGCCCCTGCTCGCCGCCCTGGTGGAAGGCGTTGCAGCGGAAGCGGCCGACCCCGGGCAGGGAGACCGCCGTGTCCGCAGCGCCGTGCTCGTCGAACTCGGCCTGCGCCCGCGTGTTCAGGACCTCCGAGACGAAGCCGCGCACGAGGTCCGCGGGCAGCGGCTGGTCGCCGAGGAAGCGGATCACGCCCGCGACCCGGACCGCAGGACAGCCGTTGGCCTTGAGCACGAGGTCCGACGCGCTCTCCTTGACCATGATACGGAGGAAATCGCGCAGCTTGGGCATGCGCGTGGCCGCCGGCGAGCGGGCGGGAGAAGGGTTGTTTGGCGTCGACACGTGGAACTCCTACGGTCCCACCTATCGGCACGGGCGGGCGGCGCCCCGAAGGTCGCCCGCCGAGATCGGCTCAGCTCGCCGGAAGCTCCGACAGCATCGACCAGACGGCCGCGCGCAGCTCGCGCAGGCCCTTGCCGGTCGCGCTCGAGATCGGCAGGACCGGCCGCTTGACTGCCGTGGCAAGCGCCTGGGCGCGCGCGCGGCAGTCGTCGTCCTCGACCTTGGTCGCCACCACGATCGTCGGCCGACGCGCCATCTCGTCGGAGTAGCTCCGGACCTCGTCGCGCAGCATGCGGTAGGCCTGCTCGGGCTCGTCGAGCGGCACGGCGCTGCAGTCGACGAGGTGGAGCAGCAGCCGCGTGCGCTCGATGTGCTTCAGGAACTTGTCGCCGAGGCCCTTGCC
>JBERSB010000534.1:0-2198 GCA_041236755.1 Luminiphilus sp.
CGAGAAGATCGCGCGGCTGTGCGAGCGGGCGATCGAAGACGGCCTGCCCGTGGTGCTGTTCGCCTGCTCGGGCGGCGCGCGCATGCACGAGGGCGCGGTGTCCCTGATGCAGATGGCCAAGACCTGCGGCGCGCTGCAGAAGCTCCACGCCGCGGGCGGCGTGTCGATCTCGGTGATGACGCATCCGACCACCGGCGGCGTCACCGCCTCGTTCGCGTCGGTGTGCGACTTCCTGATCGCCGAGCCGGGCGCACTGATCGGATTCGCCGGGCCGCGGGTCATCGCGACCACGATCAAGAAGGAGCTCCCCAAGGGCTTCCAGCGCTCGGAGTTCCTGCTCGAGAAGGGACAGATCGACCGCATCGTCGACCGCGCGAAGCTCCGCGACGAGCTGGCGCGGCTGCTCGCCTACGCGACGGGGCGCGACCCGGTCGCGGCGTTCAAGGCCGAGGAGCGGCCGGCCGACGAGGCCGCCGAGCCGGCGCCGAAGAAGGCCAAGAAGGGCAAGTCCAAGTCGAAGGCCAAGAAGGGCTGAGCGGATGAAGCCCTCGCGCCCCGTCCCGCGGGGCTGTCGCGCGGGCCGCTTCGCCGGCCGCTACAAGGTCGCGCCCGCCGACTTCGTCGTCGAAGAGGTCCCCGCCTACGAGCCGTGCGGCGAAGGTGAGCACGTGTGGCTGTGGATCGAGAAGGAAGGGCTGTCGACGCTCGACCTGCTCAAGGAGATGGGCCGCGCGCTCGGCCGGCACGAGAAGTCGTTCGGGATCGCGGGCCTCAAAGACGCCCGGGCCGTCAGCCGCCAGTGGGTCAGCGTCGAGCGCGGCGACGAGCGCGCGTGCGCGGAGCTCGGCGCAAGCGGCTTTCGCGTCGTCCGGGTCTCGCGGCACACCAACAAGCTGCGGCTCGGACACTCGCGCGGCAACCGCTTCGAGATCGTGCTGCGGGAGTGCAGCCCAGGCGCGCTCGAGGTCGCGCAGGCGAACCTCGCCGAGCTCGAGCAGGTGGGCGTGCCGAATTACTTCGGCGAGCAGCGGTTCGGCAAGCGCGGCGCCAACCTCGCCAAGGGGCTGGAGGCCCTTCGCGGCGGCGCGCGGAGCATGAGCCGCCGGATGCCGCGCAGGGTGTTCGGGCTCGTGCTCTCGGCGGTCCAGAGCGAACTGTTCAACCGGGTGGTCGCGCGCCGGCTCGACCGACTCGGCGTGATCCTGCCCGGTGACCTCGCGCAGCTGCACAAGAACGGCGCGGTCTTCACGGTCGAGGACCCAGACCGCGAGCAGCCGCGCGCCGACGCGCTCGAGCTGTCGCCGTCGGGGCCGATGCCGGGGCCGGACATGATGGTGCCGAGCGGCGAGCCGCTCGAGGTCGAGCTGCAGGCGCTCGAAGAGCTCGGCCTGTCCGGGGGTGAGTTCCACGACCTGCCGTTCGGCCTTGCGCGCGGCGAGCGCCGGCCGCTGCGCTGCCCGATCAAGAACACCGCGGCCCGCGCGCACGAGCACGGCGTGCAGCTGGGCTTCACCCTGCCCAAGGGCAGCTACGCCACGTCGGTGCTACGCGAGCTGCTGCAGGACACGATCTGGTTCGCGGCGCGCTGAACGGACGCCTCAGCGCGCGCCCGCGCGGAGCGCGTCACCCAGCCCCGAGCGGCGCTCGGGCCAGTGGCGCAGGCCCGCTGCGAGCAGCGCTGGATCCGCGCAGACGGTGGCGCGTCGGCGCGCCCTGGTGACGCCCGTGTAGATCAGCGAGGCGTGGTTGAGCGGACTCGGCTGGTCGGGGAGCGTCAGCAAGACGTGGTCGAACTCGCTGCCCTGCGCCTTGTGCACGGTCATTGCCCAGGCCGTCTCGTGCGAGGGCAGCCGGCGCGGGTTGAGCGCGCGCGGCTCGCCGTGTCGGTCGGGCAGCCAGACGACCGGGGCGCCCGCGTGGAGGCCACAGACGCCGAGGTCGCCGTTCCAGATGCGGTTGCCGTGGTCGTTGGCGGTGATCAGGATCGGGCGGCCCGGGTAGTAGGTCTGCTCGAGGCGGTGGCCGCGCTCGCGCAGGGCGTCTGTGACGCGGTCGTTCCAGCGGCGCGCGCCGGTCGGTCCCATGCGCTGCGCGGTCAGGACGCGCGCGTGCGTCACCGCTGCGAGCGCGCGCTCGGCGTCGCCGCTGGCCGCCGCGGCCATCATGTGCTCGAGCTGCGGCAAGAACGCCTCGAGCGC
>JBERSB010000535.1:0-2887 GCA_041236755.1 Luminiphilus sp.
GCGCTGGCTGATCGGGTCGAACTTGTGGTCGTGGCAGACCGCGCAGCCGAGCGTCAGCCCCATGAACACCGTCCCGGTCGTGCTGACCCGATCGATCACGTTGCGGACGTAGACCTCCTCCTGGATCGAGCCACCCTCGTTGGTCGTGATGTGGCAGCGGTTGAAGCCCGACGCGACCTGCTGCTCGACCGTCGACTCGGGGAGGAGGTCGCCCGCCAGCTGCTCGACCACGAACGCGTCGTAGGGCAGGTTGTCACGGAACGCCTGCACCACCCAGTCGCGGTACGGCCACATCTCGCGGTAGTTGTCGAGGTGCAGGCCGTGGGTGTCGCCGTAGCGCGCCGCGTCGAGCCAGAAGCGCGCCATGTGCTCGCCGTAGGCGTCGCTCGCGAGCAGCCGGTCGACCAGGCGCTCGTAGGCATCGGGGGACGAATCGGCGAGGAACGCGCGCAGCTCCGCTTCGGTCGGCGGCAGGCCCGTGAGGTCCAGCGTCACGCGCCGCAGCAGCGTGCGCCGGTCCGCCCCCTCGGACGGCCGGAGCCCGTCCTGCTCGAGCCGCGCCAGCACGAACCGGTCGAGGTCGCTGCGCGGCCAGTCCGACGCGGACGCCTCTGGCGGCGCGACGGCGCGCGGCGCGACGAACGACCAGTGCTCCGCCCACACAGCGCCCTCCTCCACCCAACGCGCGAGCGTCGCGACCTGCGCCTGGTCGAGCGGCTTGTTGGCCGACGGCGGCGGCATGTGCTCGTCCGGGTCGTCGTGCCGCACCCGAAGGATCAGCTCGCTGTTCGCGGCGTCGCCCGGCGTGATCACGCGCATCGCCTCTTCGCGCAGGTCGAGCCGGAGCGAGCCCTGGCGCCGCCCCTCGTCCGGACCGTGGCACGCGAAGCAGTGGTTGGACAGGATCGGCCGCACGTCGCGGTCGAAGTCCACGGCCGCCGGCGGCGCGGACTGCGCGCACAGCGTCGCTGCCGCGCACAAGCCGGCCAGCAGGATCAGGGGTGGTGCGCAAAGGGGCCGTCGCATGCCCGCGAGTCTAACCGCAACCGCGGCGTCCGCCCGAGGCCGGGGACGGCCTACGGAACCGGCTCAGCGTTCGAGCGGCTCGTAACGCGCGGTCGGATCTCGCCCGGTCACAGGCTCCAGGGTGACGGTCGTCGCGTCGACCGAGGCGACGATGCCGTCGAGGTAGACCGTTGCGCCTACGGCGCACTCCTCCGCCGCCGCCCGACGCGCGCCGAACAGCCCGACCACGCCGTGCTCCAGCGTGACCACGCAGCATGCAGGTTCGGACACGTCCACGGCGCTTACAACCCCGCGCACGGTGACCTTCCGGCCCCGGTAGTCCCCTGCGAAGTGGCGCGCGTCTCGAGCCTCGAACTGCGCAGCAGGCGTGCCGTAGTCGAGCGTCCAGCCGTCGCAGGCGTTGCACAGCAGCGCGACCGCTGTGCAGGCAGTGACGACGAGCGAGCGGGACGAACGGACGGTTCTGATGGTGCTCATGGTGGTTCTCGACGCGCTCGGAGGGTGAGCGCCGACGCATGGCATCATCGATCTGACCCAGCCTGGACCGCCCGCAGTTGTGCTGCACGGATCGATTCGCCGGAGGAAACGGCCGGGGAGAACCGATCATAGCTGCCAGGGGCGAGCGAGCCGGAGCACACCGCGCTGGAAGGCGATCGGAGGCCCGCGTATCAAGGAGCGGCCGTGCCCGGCCCACTGCCCGACGACTTCCTGCTGACGGTCGTGATCCCCGTCTTCAACGAGGAGCGCACGCTCGTCGCGATCGTGCACGCCGTCCAGGCCGAGCCGACGCGCAAGGAGGTGATCCTGATCGACGACGGCAGCACCGACAGCAGCCGGCGTATCCTCGACGAGCTGGCGAAGCGCGACGGCGTGCGCGTGCTCGTCCACGAGCGCAACCTCGGCAAGGGCGCCGCGCTGCGCACCGGCTTCGCCGCGGCGCGCGGCGACGTCGTGGTCGTGCAGGACGCCGACCGGGAATACGACCCCGGCGACTACGCGGCGCTGCTGACGCCGATCCTGGCCGGTGACACCGACGTCGTCTACGGCTCGCGATACCTCGTCGACGCAGCAGACCCCGACCGCGAACGCGACTCGTTCTGCCACTACCTCGCCAACCGGTTCCTGACGTTCTGCAGCAACCTCGCCACCGGACTGAACCTGTCGGACATGGAGACCTGCTACAAGTGCGCGCGACGCGAGACGCTCACGCCGCTGCAGATCCGCAGCCAGGGGTTCGCCGTGGAACCGGAGTTGACCGCGAAGCTGGCCCGCTCCGGCGCGCGCATCTGGGAGACCCCGATCCGCTACCGAGGCCGGTCCTTCGCCGAGGGCAAGAAGATCTGCTGGCGCGACGGGGTCGCCGCGCTCGCAGCGATCCTGCGCTTCCGGTTCTTCGACTAGCGACGGCTCACGCTGGCCCTGCGTGAGCCAGCCTCTAGGATCGTCGGCCGCAAATGAGCACCAAGAGCCTGCTGGTCGAACTGTTCGTCGAGGAGCTGCCGCCGAAGTCGCTGAAGAAGCTGGGCGCGGCGTTCGGATCGGTGTTGGTCGACAGCCTGCGCGAGCAGGGCTTGGCGCCGGCGGGCGGCGACGCGACGACCTACGCTTCTCCGCGGCGGCTCGCCGTGCTCGTGGCGCACGTCGCCGAGCGCGCCGCCGACAAGCAGGTAGAGGTCAAGCTCGTGCCCGTAAAGGTCGGCCTCGACGCCGACGGCAACGCGACCGTGCCGCTCAAGAAGAAGCTCGTCGGCCTCGGCGTCCCCGAAGACCAGGTCGACGCCGTGGTCCCGACGCTCAAGCAGAAGTCCGACGGCAAGAACGACGCGCTCTGGCTCGACCGCGTCGAGCCCGGTGCTGCGCT
>JBERSB010000536.1:0-4335 GCA_041236755.1 Luminiphilus sp.
CGTGGCGCAGGTGTGCCCGGCCTACGGCTCGACGCCGATCGCTGCGACCTGGACGCCCGCGCCCGTCTCGCTCGGGTGTCTCGGCGCGCCGTCGTGGCCCCAGTGGCACCTCTACACGCCGCGCCACCGGGCGCCGAACGCCCACCGCCCGGGCTTCCGGCCAGGCGTGGCCCGGCAGCGAGGTGCGCTGCTCGTGCCGTATGCGTGCACAGGGCTGCTGCTCGCCCCGATCGCGCTGCAGCGCGTGCGCGTCATGGGCTACGTCGTCGACCTGCCCGAGCACCCCTGCCGCTGAGCGGCCGCACGCCGAGCCGTCACTCGATCGCGTGCCCCTCGCGGCGCGACAGCCAGAGGCTGCACACGAGGTCGCTGCTGACGTTGGGCAGCGTGCGCGTCATGTCGACCAGACGATCGACGCCGAGGATGAGCGCGAGGAACTCCGCCGGCACGCCCACCTGCGTCAGCACGATCGCGAGCAGCGGGATCGAGCCGCCCGGCACCCCGGCGGCGCCGATCGCGATCAGCACGGCAAAGCCCACGATCAGCGCCTGCTGGCCGAGGCCGAGGTCGGCGCCGTAGACCTGCGCCAGGAACAGCACCGACACGCCCTCGAAGAGCGCGGTGCCGTTCATGTTCATCGTCGCGCCGAGCGGCATGACGAAGCCGGCGATCTCCTTGGGCGCGCCGAACTCGTCGACCGCGGTGCGGATCGTCGTCGGCATCGTCGCGTTCGACGACGACGTCGAGAACGCGGTCACCAGCAGCGTGCGGATCCCGCGGTAGAACCGTCCAGGCGACAGCCCGGCGAACACGCGCGCCAGCAGCGTGACGACGACCAGCTGGTAGAACACCAGCCCGCCCATCGCGGTCACGAAGTACCAGCCGACCAGCCGCATCACGTCGACGCCGAGCATCGCCGTGGCGTGGAAGATCAGGCACGCGACGCCGAACGGCGCAAACTCCATGACCCACCCGAGCACCTTGATGCACAGCTCGTAGAGCCCTTCGAGCAGCTCGCGCAGGATGCGCGTGCGGTCCGCGGGCACGCGGGTCGCGGCGACGCCGAGGATCAACGCGAAGATGATCAGGCCGAGGATGCGCTTGTTGTCGCCCGCGGCGCCGACGATGTTGGTCGGGACGAAGTCGACGACCATCTGCAGCCAGCCCTTGGCCTGCGCGGACTGCTCGATCTTGGCCTGGGTGACCGCGCCGTACTGCGCCTTGATCGCCGCGACCGTCTCGGGCGCGACGTTCTTACCGGGCGCGATCAGGCGCACCAGCGTGATCCCCAGCACGCCCGCGACCGTCGTCGTGCCGAGGAACCACGCGAGCGTGCGGCTGCCGAGCGCGCCGATCTTCTGCACGCTGCCGAGCCCCGAGACGCCGAGGAACAGCGAGCAGAACACGATCGGGACGACGACCATGAACAACAGCCGCAGGAACAGGTCCCCGAACGGTTTGACGACCTGGTCCGCCCACCACGTCACCTTTCCGTAGGCCGCCGACGGCTCGACCCCGAGCTCCGGCGCGTAGAGCAGGTTGAGGCTGGCGCCGGCGACCGCGCCGACCACGAGACCGATCAGGATCTTGGTCGGCAGCGACATGCCCCTTGGCGCCTCGCCGGGCTTGGAGACATCGAGCATGGCGGTGCACGGTAGCCTCCGGGCACGCGCCGTCCCAGCAGCCGCAGCTGCGTGCGCGCGCGCCGACGCTCAGCTCGCGACGGTCGCCGCCTTGGGCTGGGCGGACGCCGAGGTGCCGGCGAGCTGCGCGTCCAGCGTGCGCGCGCGGGCGCCCGGCGACCCGCTGAAGCGCGCGATCAGGCCGTAGGTGCCCGGCACGACCAACAGCGTCGTGAGCGTCGCGATCGTCACGCCGAACAGCACCACCAGCCCGATCGCGGAGCGGCCTTCGGCGCCTGCGCCGTCGGCGAGCACCAGCGGCAGGGCTCCCAGCGAGGTCGACAGCCCGGTCATCAGGATCGGCCGGAGCCGCAGGACGCTGGCGTCGATCACCGCGTCGCGCCAGCCCCGCCCCTCGTCGCGCAGCTGGTTGGCGAACTCGACGATCAGGATGCCGTTCTTCGCGGCCAGACCGATCAGGATGACCATCCCGATCTGGCTGTAGATGTTGATCGTCCCGCCGCCGATCTCGAGGCCGAGCAGGCCGCCGAACAAGGCGAGCGGCACCGTCAACAGGATCACCAGTGGCTGCACGAACGACTCGAACTGCGCTGCGAGCACCAGGTAGACCAGCAGCAGCGACACGAGGAACGTCAGCAGCAGCGCGTCGGACGACTCGACGAACTCGCGGCTCTGGCCGCTGTAGGCGATGCCGGGCCGGTTGTCGAGCTTGTCGCGCACGACGCCGCGCAGGAACTCCAGCGCCTCGCCGAGCGTGTAGTCCTCGGCTAGGTTGGCGTTGATCGAGATCGAGCGAAGTCGGTCGTAGCGGTTGCGCGACGCCGAGTCGGCGAACTCCCGCGTCGTCACCACGTTGGCCAACGGCACCAGCTCGCCGCTCGTCTGCGAGCGCACGTAGATCTGCTCGAGGTCCGCGGGCGAGCGCTTGTCCTGGTCCTCGGCCTCGAGGATCACGTCGTACTCCTCGCCCCGGTCGACGAACGTCGTCACCCGGCGGTAGCCCATCATCGTCTCGAGCGTGCGGCCGACCTCGACCGAGGACACGCCGAGGTCCGCGGCGCGGTCGTCGTCGACGACGACCTCGAGCTGCGGCTTGGTCTCCTGGTAGTCGCTGTTGACGGCGACGAAGCCGGCGTTCTTGCGCGCCTCTCCGAGCACGACGTCGCGCCACGCGACCAGCTCCTCGTAGGTCGAGCCCGTCAGCACGAACTGCACCGGCTGGCCGCTGCGCCGCAGCAGGCCCGACTCGGCGATCGTGAACGCGCGGTAGCCGGGGATGCTGCCCAGCTGCCGGTCGACGTCGGCCATGACCTGCTTGGTCGTGCGCTCGCGCTCTCCCCAGAGCTTGAGCAGGACCGTGCCGAACGCCGAGTTGACGCTGCCTGCCGACGTCCACGAGCCGGGCACGCGCAGCAGCACGCGCTGGGCCTCGCCGGACTCGATCAACGACAGCATGACCTTCTCGCCCTCGCCGCCGGCGCGCACCGCGTGCGCGAACGACGCGCCCTCGGGCCCCTTCATGCTGATGCGGAACGAGCCCCGGTCCTCCTGCGGCGCGTACTCCTGCGGCAACCGCTGGAACAGCCCGCCGATCGACAGCGCGAGGCCGCCGGCGATCGCGACCGCCGCGAGCGGCTGCGACACGAGGCCCTCGAGGAGCCAGCGGTAGGCGCGCTGCACCGGCACGAACAGCCAGTCGACCACGCGGATCATCGGCGACGGCTTGCCGCCGCGCAGCAGCAGCGAGCACATCACCGGCGTCAGCGTCAGCGCGACCAGCGTCGACAGCACGACCGCCGCTGCGAGCGCGAGCGCGAACTCGGTGAACAAGCGGCCCGTGTTGCCCTCGACGAACGTGACCGGGATCAGGACCGCGACGAGCACGACGGTCGTGGCGACCACGGCGAAGCCCACCTGCCGCGTCCCGACGAAGGCCGCGCGCAGCGGCGGCTCACCGTCGCGGATGCGCCGCGCGACGTTCTCCAGCACGACGATCGCGTCGTCGACGACGAGCCCGATCGCGAGCACGAGGCCCAGCAGCGTCAGCAGGTTGATCGAGAAGCCCAGCATGTCGAGCACGAAGAACGTGCCCACCAGCGATACCGGCACGGTCAGCGCCGGGATCAGCGTCGCGAAGCCGCTGCCCAGGAACAGGAAGATCACGCCCACGACGACCAACGCCGTGATGAGCAGCGTGCGGTAGACCTCGTCGACGGCCGCGCGGATGTAGACCGAGGAGTCGCTCGACGGATAGAGCTGGATGTCAGACGGCAGCGTCCGGTTGATCTCCTCCATGCGCTGCCGCACGCCGTCGACCACGGTGACGACGTTGGCTTTGGCCTGCGCGACGACCCCGATGCCGACGAGCTCCTCGCCGTTGCGCCGGAAGACGGTGCGGTCGTCGCTCGGGCCGATCTCGACGCGCGCGACGTCTTCCAGCCGCAGCAGGTGTCCCTGCTCGCTGCGTCCGACGACGAGGTCCCCGAACTGTGCTGCAGTCTTGTAGCGCCGCGCCACGCGCACGGTGAACTCGCGGTTGGTCGACTCGACGCGGCCCGCGGGCAACTCGACGTTCTCCCGGCGCAGCGCCGCCTCGACGTCGCCGGCGGTGACGCCGGTCGACGCCATCTTGACGCGGTCGAGCCACACCCGCATCGCGTAGCGGCTGCCGCCGCCGTAGCGGATCTGCGCG
>JBERSB010000537.1:0-6206 GCA_041236755.1 Luminiphilus sp.
ACCGCAACGACGGCATCTCGGTGATGAAGCCGGTGGTCGAACAGCAGCCGGCAACAACGAGCGGCGGCGCAGCCGCGACCGGGAGCCCGCCGCAGCCCGGCGCACCGCAGCCCGGCGAACCGGGCGGCGGCGGCAACTGAGCGGCGCGCGCTATTCGCGCTCCACGCCCGCGAGCGCCAGCACGTCGTCGACGACGGCGTGCAGCACGAACAGCACCAGCTGGTCGTGCGCCCGGATCTCGTGGTCGCCGCCCGGGATCACCACGTGGCCGTCCTCGCGGGTGATCGCACCGACCACGCAGCCGCGCGGGAAGCCGATGTCCTTGAGCGCCTTGCCGACCAACCCGCTGCCGGCGGCGATCTCGAGCTCGAGCACCTCGGCCTTGCCCTCCTCGATCGTCGCGATCGTGGAGATGCTGCGGCTGCGCACGAACGCGAGGATGCGGTTGGCGCAGAGCAGCCGCGGCGACACCGCGGTGTCGATCCCCAGCTGCTGGTAGAGCGAGACGTAGTCCGGCTTCTGCACCAGCGCGACGGTGCGCTCGACGCCGAGGTTCCGGCTCAGCTGGCACGACATCAGGTTGCGCTCGTCGTCCAGCGAGACGCCGAGGAAAGCGTCCGCGTCGCCGACGTGCTCCTCGCGCAGGAAGTTCAGGTCGGTGGCGTCGGCGTGCAGCACGACGACGTTCTTCAGTACTTCGGACAGCCGCTCGGCCGCGTCGCGGCTCTCGACGATGCAGCGCACGTTGACGTGCTCCCGCTGCAGCGCCTGGCAGACCTGCTGGGCGATCCCGGCCGCGCCGAACACAACCACGTTGCGCGCCCGCTGCTTCTTGCCCCCGAACTTCTTCTCGAACGTGGCGATCGCCTTGGGCTCCCCCACCACGAACAGCAGGTCGCCGTCGCGCACGTCGTCGCTGCCGCCTGGCACGATCACCTCGTGGTCCCGGTCGATCGCGGTGACCAGCATCCCCGAGGGCAGCTTGATGTCCTTGACGAGCTTGCCCGTGAACGGCCCGCCGTCCTCGAGCTTGAAGCTGCGCATCTGCACCTTGCCCTCGGCGAACTCCTCCACGCCCTGGGCGACCGACTGCCGCACCAGCTTGACGATCTCGTCGGCCGCGAGGTCGTCGAGCGACATCAGCAGGTCGTACTGCAGGTTCTTCTTGAAGAACGTGCGCGAGCGCCGCACCGCGGACGTGTCGTGCAGGCGCAAGATGGTCTTCTTCGCGCCCATGCGCTTGCCGAACAAGGTCGTCAGCATGTTGACCTTGTCGTCGTTGGCGACGGCGAGCAGCAGGTCAGACGAGTGCACCTCGGCGCGGTCGAGCACGTCCGGACGGGACCCGTCCCCGTGCACCGCCTGCACGTCCAGCAGGTCGGCCACGCGGCGGATGCGGTCGCGATCGGGATCGATCACGGTGATGGAGTGCCCCTCCGTCGACAGGACCTTCGCGAGGTAGCTGCCGACTTCGCCGAGGCCGACGATCAGGATGTTCATCGACGCCGGGAAGGATACTGTCACGCGCGCCGATTTGATCCTGCTGCTCGACAACAAGGACTCGTTCGTCTGGAACCTCGCCCAGGCCCTGGAGACGCTCGGCGCACGGGTCGACGTGGTGCGCAGCGACGCGGTCGACGTCGACGACGTCGGGCGCTACGAAGCCGTCGTGCTCTCGCCCGGCCCCGGCAGGCCCGCGGACGCCGGCAGGTGCGTCGAGGTCGTGCAGCGGTGGTCCGGCCAGCGGCCGCTGCTAGGCGTCTGCCTCGGGCACCAGGCGATCGCGGCTGCGTTCGGCGTCGACGTCGTGCGCGGCGAACCGGTGCACGGCCGGCCGACGCCGATCCACCACGACGGCAGCGGCGTGTTCCAAGACCTGCCGCAGCCGCTGACGGCGTGCCGCTACCACTCGCTCTACGTCCCCGACGCGCTGCCCGACGCGCTGCGCGTCACCGCGCGCAGCGAGCACGGCGAGGTCATGGCCGTGCAGCACGCAGAGCACCCGACGCACGGCGTGCAGTTCCACCCCGAGTCGTTCCGCTCCGCCGACGGCCCGCGCCTGCTCGCGAACTTCCTGCAGGAGAGCGCCAGGTGATCGACGTCCGCGCGCTGCGCAAGCGCTACGGCGACCGCGACGTCCTGCGCGGCCTCGACCTGAGCATGGAGCGAGGGCAGCTGCTGGGCCTGATCGGCCCCAACGGCGCCGGCAAGTCGACGCTCCTGCGCACGCTCGTCGGCCTCGTGCAGCGCACGTCGGGTGACGTGCAGCTGTTCGGCCTCGACCCGGCGCACGCAGCGCTGCAGATCCGCCGCCGCACGAGCTACCTGCCCGGCGAGACCGGCGTCTACCAGCAGCTCCGCGGCGCGGCGTTCCTCGACTTCGCGCTGGGCTTCTACCCGCGGCACGACGAGGCCCTGAAGGCCGAGCTGCTGGACGCCTTCGCGCTGCCGCTCGACGCCAAGGTGCGCAGCTACTCGGCCGGCATGAAGCAGAAGATCGCGCTGGTCGCGACGCTCGTGCCCGACGTCGACCTCTACCTGCTCGACGAGCCCGACCGCGCGCTCGACGCGAGCGTGCGCTTCTTCCTTCGCGACGTGCTGCAGCGCATGAAGCAGGCGGGCCGCACCATCCTGCTGAGCTCGCACCACCTCAGCGAGGTCGAGACGCTGGCCGACCGGCTGGAGTTCCTGCTCGACGGCGCGCTGGTCTCGCCCGAGCGCGTGCAGGCCGCGCGGCGGCAGCTGCGCCGGCGCCCTCGCGTGAGGCTCCGCGAAGGCCATTCACTCCCCACAGGTGCGCGGCTCGTGCGCGAGGAGCCCGACGGCATGCTCGTGATCGAGACCGACGACGACGCGGTCGCGTGGCTGCGACATGCACCCGACGGCGCGGTCGAGAGCGCGGAGATCGGCGTCGACCGGCTCGAGGACCTCTACCAGCTGCTGCTCGCAGGCGGGCAACAGGAGACCTCGTCGTGATCTGGCGCAAGACGCTGCGGGAGCTGTGGCTGATCGGGCTCGCCTACGTGGTCATCCTCGAGGCGCTGGCGATCCCGGTGCTGCTGCTGTGGCCGGAGATCTACGCCGACCTGCAGCGTTCGACCCTCTTCAAGAGCCTCGGCGTCGACTTCATCAAGCGCATCGGCGACGCCGTCAGCGGCCGCGACGAGAACCTCGCCTACATCAACTGGTGCGCGACCATGCTGCTGTTCCGCAGCTGCAACCTGGTCGCGACCGCCGCGGCCGTGCTGATCGGCGTAGGCCTGTTCGCCCGCGAACGCGAGAACAACACGCTCGAGTTCCTGCTGGCGCGCCCGGTCTCGCGCGGCTCGATCCTGTGGCAGAAGTTCTGGCCGAGCCTCTTGGTCGTGACCGTCCCGATCTTCGTGGTCAACGCCAGCGCGATCCCCTGGTCGTGGTCGATCGAGCTCGACCTGCCGCGCTGGGAGCTGTTCCTGGGCTCGCTGCACGCCGCGGTGTTCGCCACAGCGGTGCTGCTGCTGACGACGTGGGCGTCGATCGCGCTGCGCGTGCAGGCGCACGTCGCCGCGGTCGTCGGCGCCTTCATCGTGATGCAGCTCGGCGTCTACATGACCCAGCGCATCCGCAGCTACAGCCTGTTCCGGCTGGTCGACTTCGACTGGTACGGGCCGATCCTGTGCGGCAACACGCCCGCGTGGCAGATGTTCGATCCGTTCCGCGGTCCGGGCAACACGACCTACCTGCTGCTGGCGTGCGCCGCGTTCTACGCGCTCAGCTGGCGCGCGCTGAGGCGGACCGAGCCGTGATCTGGGCCGCCGTCGCCGTGACCCTGGTCCGGGAGCTGGTGCGCGCAGCCTTCGTCCCCGTGCGGCTGCTGCTCTACCTGCCGCGCCGCCACCACTGGCGCGCCAAGGCGCGCGCCGCGCTCGACGCCGCGAGCGCTCGCGAAGCGGCGGACGACGCGCTCGACGCGTTCTTCGCCAAGCGCCGGCCACCGCGCGGCGACCGCCCGCACCTGTTCGTCTCGGCCGGCGAGGCGAGCGGGGAGCTGCACGCCGCCAAGCTCGTCCGCGCGCTCGGCGTCGACGTGCGCGCGACCGCGTTCGGCGGCAGCCAGCTGGCCGAGGCAGGCGCCGACGTGCGCTTCGGCCTCAGTGAGCACGCGGTCATGGGCGTCGTCGGCGTGTTGAAGCAGCTGCCGCTGATCCTGCGCGCCTACGCGGACTTCCTGCGCCTGCTGCGTGACGACCCCCCCGACCTCGTCGTGCTGGTGGACTACCCCGGCCTGCACCTCGTGATGGCCAAGGCGTGCCGGCGACGCGGGGTCGCTGTGCTGCACTACATCGCGCAGCAGTACTGGGGGTGGGGCCCCTGGCGGATGCGGCGCTACCGCCGCGCGGTCGACGCGACGCTCACGATCCTGCCGTTCGAGACCGAGTTCTTCGCGCGCCAGAACGTGCCCGCGGCCTACATCGGCCACCCCCTGCTCGACGAGCTCCACGAAGCCGCGCCGACGCCCGAGCAGGTCGCCGCCGTCCGCGCGCGGCGCACGCTGGTGCTGCTGCCGGGCAGCCGCCGCGCCGAGATCGAGGCCAACCTCGCCGGCATGCTGAGGGTCGCCGCGACCCTGCGCGAAGCCGATCCGGACCTGCGCGTGGTGGTCCCGCACAAGAACCCGCGCCGCACCGAGCTGATCCGATCGCTCCTCCAAGCCCAGGGCGCAGCGCACGTCGAGCACTGCGAGGGTCCGCTGACGCCGTGGCTCGCAGGCGCGCACCTGGTGCTGGCGAAGTCGGGGACAGGCTCCTTGGAAGCGTGCCTCCACGGCAACCCGACGATCGTCGTCTACAAGCTCAGCGGCCTGCTGGCTGCGATCGGTTACCACAACATCCTGAGCGTGCCGTTCATCGCGGGGGCCAACTTGATCGCGGGGCGCGAAGTCGCGCCGGAACACTGCTTCGCCGGCGACGCCGGCTGGCGCGCCGTCGAACAGGACGCCGTCGAGCTGTGGTCCGACGACGACGCGCGACGCATCCACCGCGAAGGCCTCGACGAAGTTCGACGGCGTCTGGGCGAGCCGGGCGCGACCGCGAGGGTCGCCGCGATCGTGCGCCGCTTCTTCTCCCCCCCCGACCGCACCTGATGTCCCGCCCGCTCGTCGACCTCCGCGCCTTCTTGGACGTGCTGCGCCGCGAAGGCGAGCTCGTCGAGATCGACGCGCAGGTCGACCCAGACCTCGAAGCCGCCGAGGTCCACCGCCGCGTGATCGCTGCCGGCGGACCGGCGCTCTTGTTCAAGAACGTCAAGGGCTCGCCGTGGCCGACGGTGACCAACCTGGTCGGCACCGCGCGGCGCGTCGAGCTGGCGTTCGGCAGGCGGCCGCTGGAGCTGGTGCAGCGGCTCGCCGACGTGCCGCACACGCTGCTGCCTCCGAGCCTCGGCAAGCTCTGGGACCACCGCGACCTGTTCGGCCCGCTGCTGAAGGTCGGCCGCAAGCACGTGCGCCAGGCTCCCGGCCTCGCCGTGCAGGACCGCCCCCCTGGGCTCGGCCGCATCCCGCTGCTGCGCACCTGGGAGGAGGACGGCGGCCCGTTCGTGACGCTGCCGCTGGTCTACACCGAGCACCCCGAC
The DNA here is from genome assembly GCA_041236755.1 of Luminiphilus sp. GTDB lineage: Bacteria > Planctomycetota > UBA1135 > UBA1135 > UBA2386. The sequence goes on from JBERSB010000537.1 coordinate 5,611, forward strand.
GGGCTCGGCAGCAACCTCGGGATGTACCGCGTGCAGCGGTTCTCCGACGACACCACCGGCCTGCACATGCAGATCGGCAAGGGCGGCGGCTACCACCTGGCTGCGTACGAGGAGCGCGGCGAGCCGATGCCGGTCGCGGTGCACATCGGCGGCCCGCCCGCGCTGATCCTGAGCGCGATCGCGCCGCTGCCCGAGAACGTGCCCGAGGTGCTCCTTTGCTCGCTGCTGATGAACCAGCGGCTGCGCACCGGCAAGTCCCCGCACACGCCGCTGCCGCTGGTCGCCGACTGCGAGTTCGTCATCGTCGGCCACGTGCGACCCGGCGAGCGCCACCCCGAGGGGCCGTTCGGCGACCACTACGGCTACTACTCGCTGAAGCACGACTACCCGCTGCTGCGCGCCGACGCGCTGCTGCACCAGCAGGACCCGATCCTCGCCGCCACCGTCGTCGGCAAGCCTCGACAGGAGGACTTCTTCCTCGGCGACTATCTCCAGGAGTTGCTCAAGCCCTTGGCCAAGGTCGCGATGCCGCAGGTCTTGGACCTCTGGTCATACGGTGAGACCGGCTACCACTCGCTCGCCGCCGCCGTCGTGCG
>JBERSB010000538.1:0-3081 GCA_041236755.1 Luminiphilus sp.
ATCGGCGTCTACGTCGAGCCGCCGTTCGAGCCGTCCGCGCTGTCGCACGTCGCGCTGTGGCGCACCTCGGGCGCGCCGCAGCAGCGCGATGCGTCGCCGCTGCGGGCGTTCGAGCGGGCCGAGGCCGGCGTATACGACCTGCCGGGCGCCCGGCGCGGCCGCCACCTCCGGGTGACGTCGGCCGACGTGCCCGACGGTGCCGCGGTCGTGCAGGACGACGTGCTGCTCGGCGCGGCCAGAGGCCTCTGCGCGGGCAGCGCGCTCGTGACCTCGTTCCCGGCGTCCCGGCAGCGCTGGAGCCTGCTGTTCCTGCCCGACGGCGACGACGGCGAAGCGGTCGAGCTGAGCGGACGCGTCGAGCGCGCCGAGGGCAACGTCGCGTGGGTGCGCTGGCAGGGGCCGAGCCGCGAGCGGCTGCTGCGGCTCCGGCCCGGATTCCTGTTCACCGGCAGCAACACTCGGTTCTGCCCGGCGGGCCTGTGGATCGGCCGCGCGACCCCCGACCGCTTCGACCGCAACGTGCTCGAAGTGCGGGTGCCGACCGAGCCCGGCCCGCGCGCGGTCGAGGTGCTGGTAGCGGGAGGCGAGCGCGGATGAGGTGGCTCTGGTGGTTCGTGCTCGTGCCGCAGGCGTTCCTGTTGGTCGGCTACCTGCAGGACCTCGGCCTGCCGCAGGTGAACATGGCGGTGCTCGCGGCGCTGTTCCTGGCGTGGTTCGCGGAGGTGCGGGCGCTGCCGCTGCTGTTGCTCGGCGCAGCCATCGGCCGCGCGCTCGTCGACGAGGCCACCTTGCCGGTGCACCTGCTGGTGCTGGGCGTGCCGGTCGCGCTGCTGCTGCCGCTGCGCGCGCTGTTCGTCGCGCAACGGTGGCTGTGGCAGGCGACGGCCGCAGCCGCGCTCGCGTTCGTGATCCCGCGACTGTCGGGGCTCTGCGGCCGGCTGTTCGACCAGCCCTCTGCGGCGGCTTCCGTCGACGCCTGGAGCATCGTCTGGGCGGCGCTGCTGCTGCCGCCGCTGCTGTCGGTCGCGCGGGCCGCGCCGCCGTTCCGCGCGTTCGCCGACGCGGCGGCGGCCGCGCGCGGAGGGCGCGCGTGAGCGCTCGTCGCTCCACGTCCAGCGCCCGCATCGGCGCGCTCGGCGTCACCTTCGGCGCCGTGCTCGTGGTCGTGCTCGCGCACCTGTGGGGCCTGATGGTGCACGACCAGGAGGTGTGGGCGCGGCGCAGCTACGAGAATCGGTGGGCGTTCCGCTCGGTGCCGAGCATGCGCGGCCGCGTGCTGGACGCGCGCGGCCGGGTGCTCGCGCAGGACGAGCCGACGACGCGGGTGTCGCTGCACGACCTGCGCTGCCGGCTGCGCCACTGCGTCGGCGCCGCTGTGCACGGCGCGACGGTCTGCAAGCGGCTCGAGCCCTCGTTCGAGGAGGTGCGTTACGGCTACCGCGCCGGCGACTACGGGCCGCGGCAGGCGGTCCGCGACCTGTTCTCCATGCCGGTGCAGGCGATCGAACCGGGTGTGCTGCCCAAGGACGTCACCTCGCAGCTCGCGACCTACGCGACCACGGTGCTGTCGCAGGTGGGCGAGGTCACGCGGCGGCAGGCCTACCGCGCGATGCGCGAGGCGGCGCAGGCCGGCCGGCGCGTCGGCATCGGCGACGTGCTCGACGTCCCGCGCAGCGAGCTGCTGGTGCGCTTCGACGAGCGGCTGCGCGGCCTCTTGGACCTGAGCCGTCGCCTCTACGAGGAGCAGCTGGCCTCGGCCGACCGCCGCGGCGCTGACGCTGCGCAGATCCAAGACCTGATGCAGCTGCTCGAGGAGCTGCGCGACGCGAGCTTCCGCAGGCTGCAGGTCACCTGGACGGACGAATTCGGCGAAGAGCAGAAGGGCAGCTATCTCGAGGAGCTGCGCACCCCGGTCGCCGACGAGGTGTCGTTCGACGTGGCTGCGGTGCTCCGCGTCGAGAGCGCGCGGCATGCCGGCGTGTTCGTCGAACCATCGGTCCGACGCCGCGTGGACGTCTCGCAGAAGACTTCGCTGCACGCGCTGCTGGGGCGGGTCAACTGGCTGGACCGCACGGTGGCGAGCCCGGACCGGATGCGTGAGCTCTTGACCGGCGAGGTGCCGAGGTCGTGGATCGATCGTTACATGGACCAGCGCATGCCCGGCGCGTGGGCCGAGGACCTCGTGCCCGACGGGCTGGTGGCCGACGAGGCGCGCCTGTTGATGATCGAGGAGGCGCGCAGGCGCTACCAGCGGGAGCTGCTGACGCGGGAGCGGCGCGGCATCACCGGCGCGGAGGCGTGGTTCAACGACCAGCTGATGGGGCAGCTGGGGATGCGGTTCGTCGAGCACGACGGCAAGCGCCGCGAGCAGGCCTTGTGGAGCCACCTCTCGGTCGAGTCGGGCGCCGACGTGCAGCTGACGATCGACAGCAAGCTGCAGGAGATCGCCGAGGCCGCCGTGCACGTGAGCTGGTGCGGCTACCGCAGCGGCTACGAGGTGCGCGGTGAGGCCGCGAAGGCCGAGAAGGTCGAGGCGGCGGTCGCGCTGGTCGACGCGAACAGCGGCGACGTGCTCGCGTTCGCCGGCGCGCCGATCGTGACCGACAACGCGCGTCACGTGCCGGGCGTGATGTGGCTGGGCAACGGCTCGGTCGGCTCGGTCGCCAAGCCGTTCGTGCTGGTCGACTACCTCGAGAGCGCGCGGCTGGGCCGCCAGCACCTGCCGCTGACCGAGGTCGAAGCGTGCCAGGGCTACTACGACTCGCCGTTCGTGCGCATGCGGCTCCGCTGCGGCAGCGCGCACTGGCAGGCCGGCAGCGACCCGCGCTCGGCGCTGGCCAAGTCGTGCAACTGCTTCTTCTACCAGGTGGGCGAGGGGCTCGCGGAAGCGGGCGTCGCGCGCGCCTACAAGCGCTTCGGGCTCTTGGCCGCAGACGACCCGGGCGACCCGCACGCGCTCTGCTGGCAGGACGAGCTGCAGGGCATCATCGTCGCGCGCAGCTCGGTCGACATGCGCCGGCCCCTGCCGAGCCGGTCGATCGGCTACGGCCTGCAGGTCTCGCCGGTCTACGTGGCGCGCGC
>JBERSB010000539.1:0-2757 GCA_041236755.1 Luminiphilus sp.
GCCGCGCCGATGCCGCTGTTGACGCGGCTCGCGCCCATGGGGCTGCGTCATGTCGTCAAGTCGTGGCTGTGGGGGACGCAGCCCAAGGACACCTTCCCGACGCGCTTCCGCATGAACACCCGCGGGAGGCTGCGCCGGTGCTTCGCCGCCGCTGGCATGGTGGAGGAGGCCTTCCTGCGGCTGGACGACTGCCGCACGTTCGCCAAGTTCGAGGCGCTCAACCGCGCCGAACTCGCGTTGATGCGGGCCTGCCGCGTCGTCGGCGTGCCCTACCCCGAGCACTGCCTGCTGGGCGTCTACCGGCGCGGCGACGGCTGAGCGGCTCCTCGCCGGCGCACGTCGGGTGAGGTTCCCCACGTTCGGGCGGAACCTCGGCCCGCTGAGAATCGTCCGGGTTGTATCGACTGCCGTCGCTGGTGACCCGGCGACGTCCGCAGTCCTGTCGCCCCCTCGCCAGCAGCCAACGCTCCCAGCGCCATGTCCTCACGTCTCCTCGCAGCAGCCCTCTTCGCGGCCGCCCCTGTGCTCGCCCAAGCGGTCGACCCCCAGAGCACGACCCACTACTTCGACATCGACTCCGGCTACGTCCAGAACTCGATCACGTCGCCGGCGGCTGCCGGCATCCCCCAGGTGGTCTGGTCCAAGGTCGTGACGGTCGACAAGGCCGCCTGGCTGCGGCTCGAATACGAGGCCGTCGTGCTGTCGGGCAGCCCCAACCCCGGGGCCGACGGCTCGTTCCTGCGGCTCTCCTCGATGCGTGACGGCGCGGTGCAGACCCAGCACCTGCGTCACGTCGGCGAGTGGGCGAACACGTCGGCCTACTTCAACGGCGGCAGCGTGCTCGTCGAGCTGCTCGCGCAGCCCGGCACCGGGGACAACCGCTTCGTGCTCAAGAGCGTGATCGCCGGTCCCGAGGAACGGCTCGAGCCGGACTCGATCTGCGGCACCGTCGACGACCGGGTGTTGAGCAGTGACAACCGCGTCGGCCGCGTCGGCTTCAGCTGTTCGGCGTGGCTGATCAACGACTGCAACCACTGCTTTCTGTCGGCTGGTCACTGCGGAGTGAGCGGCTCGACCGTGATCCAGTTCAACGTCCCCCTGTCCACGGCCTCGGGGAGCCCCGTCGCGCCGCCGCCGTCGGACCAGTACTCCGTCGACCCGGCGTCGATCCAGAAGAACGTCGGCAGCACGTCGCTCGGCAACGACTGGGTCTACTTCGGTTGCTTCGCCAACTCGAACACCGGCCTGTCGCCGTATGCCGCGCAGGGATCCGCGGCCTTCGACCTGATCAACCCGCCGGCCGTCGCCGGTCAGACGATCCGGATCACCGGCTACGGCACCACGAGCTCGCCGGTCTCCCCGACCTGGAACCAGGCGCAGAAGACGCACTCGGGTCCGTACGTCGACCTCACCGGCAACCGCATCCGCTACGCGGTCGACACGACCGGCGGCAACTCCGGCTCGCCGGTCATCCTGGACGGGACCAACAACGCGATCGGCATCCACACCAACGCCGGCTGCAACTCGGTCGGTGGCAACCAGGGATGCGCCAACAGCAACGCGGACCTGCAGGCTGCGCTGGCCAACCCGCTCGGGGTGTGCACGCCTAGCCCGGGCTGCGGCGGAGGCGGCGGAGGCGGCGGCGGCCCGACGCTGACGACGACGTTCGCGTCGAACAACGGCGGAAGCGTAGGCGGCGCGGTCTACTTCTCGCTGGAGCCGCTGGCCGGCTCGGGCGGCGTGACGATCAGCGACCTCGACCTCAACTGCAACGCGACGGTCGGCTCGTCGGTGTCGATCGACGTCTACGTGCAGCCCAACAGCGGCGGCTGCACCTACGACGTGCAGGGCGCGTGGTTCCTCCGGACCAGCGGCACGAGCGTGTCCGCGGGAGTGGACAACCCGACCAACTTCACGCTCTCGACGCCGCTCGAGCTGGGTGAGGGCTGCTGCCTCGGCGTGGCGATCGTCGCCAACGGCTTCGCGCACCGCTACACGAACGGCGCGACCAACCCCGAGGTCTACAGCAACGCGGACCTCCGGCTGACCGCGGGGCGCGCGACGAACGTGCCGTTCACGGGGTCCGTGTTCGAGCCGCGGGTGGTCAACACCAACGTCAACTACGCGCTCGGCGGAACCTGCAGCGACGCGGCGGTCGCGACCGAGTACGGCGTCGGCTGCGTGGAGTCGTTCACGTCGTTCTACGAAGAGCTGACGCAGGCCGGCATGGACATGTCCGGCTTGGAGATCTACGGCACGGCGACGACTGGCGGCCACACGGTCAACACCCGGACGGGGACGATCGCTGCGATCGGCTCGCTGGGCACCGCGTCGCAGCTGGCGCTCGGTGACGACGACCAGACGACGGCGGGCACGCTGGGTCTGTCGGTCGGCTCCAACGGCTGGGTCGCGCGCGGCACCGGCAACAGCAACGGCTTCGTGCCGAACGTGACGACGATGCTGGGCAACCCGTCGGAGGCCTACTACGCGTGGACGGACCTGCAGCCGAACGCCACGGCGAGCGGCAAGGTCTGGTACGAGGAGTCGGGCACGCAGTGGATGGTGACCTACGACGGCGTCTACCTGTGGAACACGACGGACCCGGTGACGATCCAGTTCCGCGGCGACGAGGCCAACGGCAACTTCGTGATCTCTTTCGGCGCGCTCGGCAGCACCGGCCCCGAGGACTGGCTGATCGGCCGGAGCGGCGCCGGCGCGAGCAACGACCCGGGCCCGCGGGACCTCTCGCAGGCGAGC
>JBERSB010000540.1:0-10275 GCA_041236755.1 Luminiphilus sp.
CGTCGCGCGCGATCCGCACGCCGAGCGGGATCGCGACCGCAGCAGCAAGGGCCACTCCGAACGCCGTCAAGAGCAGGTGTGCGAGGGCGCGTACGCCGAGCGGCCTCCAGGATCCCAGCAGCGGCGCGAGGAAGCCCGGGCGCGCGGCCGCGACCGCTCCGCGCGCGGGCGGCTCGCGCCGCACGCGCAGGAACGCAGCCTTCGCTTCGGCCGCTGCTGTACTCCTGCCGCCCACCAGCCCCTCGACCTCGAGGAACGCGCGCGCAGCGTGCTCCGCGGCGATCCCCTCTGCCTCGACGAGGTAGTTGAGCGCCTGCGCGTCGTGGTCGGGCAGGCGGAACGCGAGCTTCGTGAGCGCCCCCTCGAGCTCGGGGTGGTCGCGCAGCGCCGCTGCGCGGACCATCGGCGCCGCGTCGTAGGGCGGGAAGAACCCGCGGTCGTCCTCGAGCACGCGCAGGTCGAACCGCAGCAGCTTGCCGTCGGTCGAGTAGACGTCCATCAGATCGATCTGCCCTGCCGCAATGGCCTCGTAGCCGAGCGCGTGCTCGACGACGCGCACGTCGCCCAGCTGCAGACCGTAGAGGGCCTGCAGCCCGCGGGAGCCGTCGGGGCGCTCGCCGAACTCCGGACCGAAGCCCGCGCGGAGCTCGCGCTGGTGTGGCAGCAGGTCCGAGATGCGCTCCACCCCGAGCTCTGCGGCGCGCTGCTCACGCATCGCGAGCGCGTAGGTGTTGCTGAAGCCGAACGGCGCGAGCCAGCGCACGTCGTGCCGTTCGCGGCTGAAGCGCGCGACCTCGAGGTAGGTCCGCAGCGGATCGGTCGCCTTGTCCTCGCGGCCGAGGATCGTTGACCACGCCGTCCCGGTGTATTCGGCGTAGAGGTCGATCTCGCCCGTCTGCAGGGCCTGCCAGCACAGCATCGTTCCCTGCAGGTTGAGCCGCCGCTCGACCTCGAGCTCGGTGTGCTCCTCGATCACCTGCGCCATCAGCTCGGCGAGGACGGCGGACTCCGCGAACTTCTTGCTGCCGACGCGGACGGTGCCCTGGCAGAGCAGCGGCGCCGCCGCCGCGAGGAACGCGTAGAGCCACCTCATCCAGCACCTCCCGCCAAGGCCGCCACGAACCGCGCGACGAACGGGCTCGCCGGCCGGTCCCGGAAGTCCGCCTCGACGCCGGTCTGCACTACGACGCCTCCATCCATCAGCGTGACGCGGTCGGCGAGCGCGAACGCCTCGTTGAGGTCGTGCGTAACCAGCAGCACGGTCTTGCCGAGCTGCGCGAACAGCGGCCGCAGCTCGGCGACGAGGTCCGCGCGCGTGATCGGATCGAGCGCGCCGAACGGCTCGTCCAGCAGCAGGTGGCCCGGGTCGAGCGCGAGCGCCCGTGCGATCCCGACGCGCTGGCGCTGGCCGCCTGACAGCTCGCGGGGTCGCCGCGCACAGAACTCCTCGAACGGCAGCCCGACGAGGTCCATGAGCGCGCGCGTTCGGGCTTCGATTCGATCGGGCTCGTGCCCCGCGAGTTCCCCCGGCGCGCCGACGTTCCTCGCGACGCTCCAGTGCGGGAAGAGCCCGCCGGTCTGGATCACGTAGCCGATCCGGCGCCGGAGCGCGATCGGGTCCTCGGAGCGGATGTCGGCGCCGTCCACCAGGACCTGGCCGCTGGTCGGCTCCTCCAGCCTGTTGACCAGCCGCAGCGTCGTCGTCTTGCCGCAGCCGCTCGTTCCGATCAGCGCGTGGACCTCGCCCGACTCGACCTTCAGGTCGACGCCGCGCAGCGCTTCGTGCTCGCGGCCCTCGCTGTCGACGTAGACCTTGCGGACGGACCGGAGCTCGATCACGACCCGCGACCCGCCACCAGCCTCTCGGCGTGCGCCGCGCGGTCTTCCCAAGGCCCCATCGGCGCAGCGCCGCTGGAAGGGCAGATCTCGTTGATCGGGCAGTTCGCGCAGTCGGGGTTCTTGGCGAGGCAGACGTAGCGACCCAGGAGCAGGATCCGGTGCCCGGTGCCGATCCACTCGTCCTGGTCCAACAGGTCGCAGAGGTCCCGCTCGACCTTTTTAGGATCCTTCTCGGCGGTCAGGGCGAGGCGCTGACTCACGCGCGCGACGTGGGTATCGACGGCGATCCCTGACGGAATCCCGAAGGCGATACCGAGGACCACGTTGGCCGTCTTGCGCGCGACGCCGGGCAGCTTCACCAGCGCGTCCAGGTCACGCGGGACCTCGCCGCCGTGATCGGTGTGGATCGCGAGGCTCGCTGCCTGGATCGCCTTGGCCTTGTTACGGAAGAAGCCGGTGCGGTGCACGGCCTGCTCGACCTCTTCGCGCGGCGCCGACGCGAGCGCCTCAGGCGTCGGCCACCGCTCGAACAGCGCGGGCGTGACCGTGTTGATCATCTTGTCGGTGCTCTGCGCGCTGAGGATCGTCGCGATCAGCAGTGTCCAGCCGTCGCGGTGGTCCAGCTCGCACCTCGGCTCGGGGATCGCGCGGTGCAGGCGCCCGAGCAGCTCGGGGAGCGGCGGCGGCGGCCCCACCTGGGCGCCCGCGGCTGCATGCTTCACCGCCTTGACAGCACCTCGCTTCGCCGCCTTTGTGCCGCGTGTCTTCTTGGTCGCCACGCCTGCACGCTACGGGACGCGCCCCGCGCGCTCAACGTGGCGCGCGCTGCAGGGACCGCGGGGCGACGACGCTCAGCTGCGGGCGCCGAACAGCGCCGTGCCGACCCGCACCATCGTGGAGCCGGCCGCGATCGCAGGAGCGAGGTCGCCCGACATACCCAGGCTCAGGGTCGAAAGCGGCAGGCCCGAGCGGCGACGGAGGTCGTCTCGCAGCGCAGCGACGCGCGCGAACACCGGCGCCGGGTCGCCCTGCAGCGGCCCCATCGCCATCAGGCCGCAGACGCGCAGCCTCGGACATGCGGCCTGCACGTGGTCCAGGAACGCATCGGCGCGCTCCACGCCGCAGCCGTGCTTCTGCTCCTCGCCGGTCGCATTGATCTGCAGCAGCACGTCGAGGCGGCGCTCGCCGTCGTCGAGCTCGTTCTGCAGCGCGTCGGCGAGCTTGACCCGGTCGCAGCTGTGCAGCAGCGCCAGCCCGCGCACCCGCACGAGGTCGCGCACCTTGTTGGTCTGCACGGACCCGATCATGTGCCAGCGCAGCTCTGCTGCGTCTTCGAGCTCGAGCGACTTGGCCGACAGCTCCTGCACGCGGCTCTCGCCGAACTCGCGCTGGCCCGCGGCCATCGCGGCCTGCACCGACGCGGCCGGATGGCGCTTGCTCACCGCGAGCAGCGCCACGTCGTCGACGCTGCGCCCTGCGTCGGCGCAGGCAGCCGCGATCCGGGCGCGGACCTCGGCGAAGTTGTCGGCGATGGAGCTCATTCGTCCCAGTGCCGCGTGAGCGGGCCGGGGAAGAGCATGCGCCCGCGGCGGATCAACGCGTCGCGAGCCTCGACGTCGAAGCCGCCAGCCAAGAGCGCGTCCCAGGCCTCGTAGTGGTCCGTGAAGCGCACCCAGGTCTCGAGCGCCTCCCCGGCGCGCGGATCACCCTGGTGTCGATCGCCGAGATGCCGCGCCAGCGCGCGCATCAGCGCGGCCACCTCGTCGCGGAAGGTCTCCTGGTTGACTTCCTCGGGCCGGAAGCCGAAGTCCTCGATCAGCTGCTCGCGGTACTCGGCGGCCACCTGGCGCATCGTCGCGCCGAGCAGCACGTCCTTTGCCGCGCGCTGGATGTCCTTCTGGGCCACCATGCCAGCGACGCTCCTAGTGCCGGAAGTGGCGCTGCCCGGTCATCCACATCGCCATGCCGCGCTCGTCGGCGACGGCGACGACCTCTTGGTCGCGCTTGCTGCCGCCGGGCTGGATCACGGCCGTCGCGCCGGCATCCGCGCAGACCACGAGCCCGTCTGCGAACGGGAAGAACGCGTCGCTGGCGACGACGCAGCCCTTCGTCCGGTCGCCGGCCTTGTCGACGGCGATCTTGGCCGAGTCGACGCGGCTCATCTGACCGGCGCCGATGCCGACCGTCAGGCACGCGCCGTCCTCGGTCGCGCGCGCGAGCACGATGGCGTTCGACTTGACGTGCTTGCAGACCAGCCACGCGAACTCGAGCGCCTGCTTCTCGCCGTCGTCGGGCGCGCGCTGCGTGGCGACCTCGTCGGCAGGCGGCCGCGGCGGGACGTCGGCGGTCTGCAGCAGGAAGCCGCCGCTGACCTGCCGCGCGACCAACCCCGCCTCGTGGCCCGTCGCCGGCACGCCGCCGAGGTCGAGCACGCGCACGTTGGCGCCCCACTTGGCCTTCTGCAGCTCGGCGACGGCCTCGGCTTCGACCGACGGCGCCACGACCACCTCGAGGAACGTGCCGCTCTCGACCACGGCGCGCGCGGTCGCGGCGTCGAAGACGCGGTTGGTCGCGAGGATGCCGCCGAACGCCGAAACCGGGTCTCCCGAAAGCGCCAGCTCGAACGCGCGCGGCAGGGCATCCGCGACCGCCGTCCCGCAGGGGTTGTTGTGCTTGACCAGCACGCAGCTGGTGCGCTCGAACTCGAACGCGAGCTTCATCGCCGCGTCCGCGTCGAGGATGTTGTTGTAGCTCAGCGCCTTGCCGTTGCGCTGCTCGGCGCCGGCGAGGCTCGGAGCCGCGTCGCCGTACGAGTAGAACGCCGCCTGTTGGTGAGGGTTCTCGCCGTAGCGGAGATCGGCGAGCTTGTTGCCCGCGCTCGCGAAGCTGCCCGCGAAGCGCGGCTCGCCGTCGGCCGCGGCGCGCTCGTCGTCAAACCACTGCGCGATCGCCGCGTCGTAGGCAGCGGTGTGCGCGTAGGCCTTGGCCGCGAGCTTGCGCAGGAAGTCCTGCGGCAGCACGCCGTCGTGCTCCTTGAGCAGGCGCAGCACCTCGGGGTAGTCGCCCGGATCGACGACGACCGCGACGTTGCGGTGGTTCTTGGCGGCGCTGCGGATCATCGCCGGTCCGCCGATGTCGATGTTCTCGACGATCTCCTGGCGGTCGATCCCGGGCTTCTGCACCGTCTCGCGGAAGCGGTAGAGGTTGACGCACAGGACGTCGATGGCGTCGATCCCGTGCTCGCCCATCGCGGCCGTGTGCGCCTCGTCGTCGCGCCGCGCGAGCAGGCCGCCGTGCACCTTGGGGTGCAGCGTCTTGACGCGGCCGTCCATCATCTCGGGGAAGCCGGTGTAGTCCGCGACCTCCTGCACCTCGACGCCCGCGGACGCGATCGCGCGGTGCGTCCCACCGGTAGACAGCAGCGAGAAGCCGGCGTCGACCAGCCCCTTGCCGAACTCGGAGATCCCTTGCTTGTCTGTCACCGACAGGAGCGCACGCCTCATGCCTTCGCTTCGTCCTTTCTCTTCTTCAAGTAGCCTTCGATGAACGGGTCGAGATCGCCGTCCAGCACACCCGACACGTCCGAGGTCTCGATCTCGGTGCGCAGGTCCTTGCACATCTGGTAGGGCTGCAGCACGTAGCTGCGGATCTGGTTGCCCCAGCTGATCGAGCCGCGGTCGCCGTAGAAGCTCGCGAGCTCCTCTTCGCGCTTGGCCTGCTCGAGCTGGAACAGCTTGGAGCGCAGCGTCTTCATCGCCGAGTCGCGGTTCTTGTGCTGGCTGCGCTCCGCCTGGCACGACACCACGATGCCGCTCGGCAGGTGCGTGATGCGGATCGCGGACTCGGTCTTGTTGACGTGCTGCCCGCCGGCGCCCGACGCCCGGAAGGTGTCGACCTTGAGGTCGTCCTTGCGGATGTCGACGGCGATGTCGTCCTCGAGCTCGGGCACGACCTCCACCGACGCGAACGACGTCTGCCGCCGCGCCTGGCCGTCGAACGGAGAGATGCGCACCAGCCGGTGCACGCCCTGTTCGGCCTTCATCCGGCCGTAGGCGTAGGGGCCCTTGATGACGATCGTCACGTTCTTGATGCCCGCTTCCTCCGCCTTCTGGAAGTCGAGCTCCTCGACGTCGTATTCGTGACGGCCGGCCCACTTCACGTACATCCGCAGCAGCATCTCGGCGAAGTCCGACGCGTCGACGCCGCCGGCACCGGGCTGCAGCGTGACGATCGCGTTGGAGCCGTCGTGCTCACCGCCGAGCATCAGCTGGAACTCCAGCGCGTCCATGCCCTCGTCGAGCTGCGCGCGCGCGGCCACGAGGTCATCCTCGACGCTCTTGGGGTCCTCGGCCCCGAGCTCGAGCAGGACCTGGCCGTCCTCGATGACCTGACTCAGCCGCTCGATCGGCTCCACGACGTTGACGCAGAGCTTCTTGTCCTGGACGACCTTCTGCGCCTGCTCCGGGTGGTCCCAGAAGCCAGGCTGCGTCATCCGATTCTCGATGTCGGCTAGCTCGCGGTGTCGGCGAACGTAGTCAAAGAGACACCTTGAGCGATTGGAGCCGCTCGTCGGCCGCCTTCAGAACATCGTGGTGCTCTTGCAGACCCATGGGGCGAAGCATGGTGGCGCCTGCGCCCGAGGGTTTCCAGCTTCGCGTGATCGCGCGCGGAAAAAGTAGAAGCCGCGACGGGCACTGCAGGCAAAGGATCGAAGTCGGCGAATCATGGCCCGTCGCGGCTTCCGGTGTGCGGTGCTCGCGCGTCGACGACAGCACATTGTCGGCAGACTCGGGCGCGACGTGAGCACGCAGCAGCGCCGCATCCGCGCGCCCCAGCGGAGTCGCGAGGCGCCGCGCCGATCCCAACGCGGGTTCGGATCACGCCGCAACACACAGAGAAGTTCGGGGACTCCACAAGTGGGACCGACCGGGCGCCGGGTGTGCAAAACCCAGCCGGGCAAATCGGGGCTTCGCGCGTCGACACGCGGCCAGCCGAGCCCTGCGCGTCGCCGCTCGCGAGTGCGCCTTTCGCGCAGACCCTCGCCGCTCAGGTCCTCGATCGCAATCGAGCCGAGTTGGCGTTGCCACGGCGGCCAGCCGAGCGGGGACCGCGCGCGATCGGCGCGGCGATCAGGAGACCTAGACGCTCTGCGTCGCCGCGCGCCGCTTGCGGGCCAGCTCCTCGGAGGACTGGTAGGCCTTCAGCTTGTTGTAGAGCGTCTTGGTGTCGATCCCGAGCACCTTTGCCGCGCGCGTCTTGTTGCCGTTGTTGGCGGCGAGCACCCGCAGGATGTGGCGCTTCTCGACCTCTGCGAGCGGCAGCGACAGGCAGCCCTCCTCGCTCGGATCAAGGAACAGCGGTTTCAGCGCGCTCGAACCTTCGCACAGCACGTAGTCGAACGGAGCCCCCTCGATCTTCCCGCGCAGGTCTTCTGGCGAGAAGCAGGTGGTGACGTCCATCCCCCAACCGGAGGTGGCTTGCACGAGACGCTCAGCGTCTGGATCAGACGATGAGTACACAATCAGGCGTTTGGGAGACGACATTTGGCGAGTTGTCGACGTAGGGCGAGAGGTGCATCCTGACGGCCTGATTTGCGAGCAGACCGGCAGGGCGCCTCCAGCGGGGCTGGAGTAGATGTAAGTGTCCGGAAAGGCTCCACTAGTATCGGTAGACGAAGAGGCTGCGCTGTAGCCGGATTTTCGCCCCGATCGGGCAAATATCCACGCCGCGCAGCGCCGACTGCGGTCGAGAGGAATTGCCGTAAAACGACTTTCTAAAGTGGCTTGCGGGGATCCAGTCGGCGCATGGCGATGTGGCCTGCCGCGGTGCGCAGAACGACCTTGGAAGCGCCGTCGCCGAGCCGTCCTGTCATGGCCGCGCTGTAGGCCGACGGCTTGGTGACCTCCAGCTCGAAGTCGTTGCCGATCCTGCCCGTCTCCGCGCGCGCGTCGACGCGGCAGCTGATGTCCTCTGGAACGTGGCACTGCACCGTGCCCTTGCCCGTGCTGAGCGTGAGCACGGGGCCCGGCTCGACCACGAACGCCTGCATGTCGCCGCCTTGGCTGCGCACGTCCAGGCTGCCGCGGTGGTCGTAGGCGATGACGTTGCCCTGTCCCGTCGTTGCCTTGACGTCGCCGCTACAACCGTCGAACCGCAGGTCTCCGCGCCGGGTGCGCACCACGGTGGACGCCTTCCTGCCGACCAGCGTCACGTGGCCGTTGCTGCTGATCACGACCTCCAGCGGCATCGCTGCGGGCACGCGGATGTTGCCCTCGTAGGCGATCATGCCCTGCACGCCGCCGGGCAGCTCAGGGCCCCGAACCACAAGCAAAGACGGGTCTTCTGCGTCCAGGGACGCCTTCAGACCGTGATCTAGCGCGACCAGCTGGGCGAGCTGCTGGTCGTCGGCTGCGTCCATCCGCACACCGCCGAGGAACGTCATGTTGCCCTCGGCCGCGCCGTCGGCCAGGGGCGCGATGTCGATGGTGCCGTTCTGCAGCTCCACCCGAACCCGCAGGACGCCCTGGGGCACCGCCAGCGTGCCTGCGACCTCGTCGGTGGCCCGGTGGGCGCACCCGGCGAGCCCGCCGGCTACGGCGACAGCGATGGCAACGAGGGCAGCGGCTCGGTTCGTGTGGCTCATGTGGTGTTGCTTCGCCCGCAGACTACGCTGGAGTCGGCGTTTTTGGGCGCTCCGGAGTTTCCACGGGGCCGCGACGTCCTCAAGGGTCCACCCACGTCCGATAGGAGCTCTCGAGCGCTGAGCGCCCCGATCCCTGCGAGATGGCACAGTCCAACACCGAATACCAGCCGGACCCGGTCACGATGGTCGCGTACCACCGGGCGCTGGCGGAGTATGCGGACAGCCTCAAGTCCTACGCGAGCCGGCTGCTCAGGGACCCGGTCGCGGCCGAGGACGTCGCGCAGGACGCCTTCCTCGCGCTCTACCGGCACCTCAACCAGGTGCCGGCGGCAGCTTTCCGGCCGTGGCTGTTCCGCGTCGCGCGCAACCTCTGCCTCGACCAGCTGCGCCGCCGCAAGTTCAAGATGAGCCTGTTCCGCGACCTGCAGAAGGACGACGACCAGCCGTTCACGCCGCAGGACCGCGCCAGCGAGCAGCCCGACGAAGTCGCGCAGACGCGCGAAGCCCAGGAGGCGATCGACCGCGCCATCCAGGAGCTGCCCACCAAGTTTCGGGAGGCGTTCCTGCTCTGCGAGATCGAGGGCATGAGCTACGAGGACGCCGCCCAGGTCATGGGCTGCCCCGTCAAGACCGTGTCCACGCGCCTGTTCCGCGCGCGCCAGCGCTTCGCCTCGCTCGTCAGCCGCCTGATCAAGGTCTGAGAAGAGTCCGCATCCACGATGAACTGCAACACCTGTCGCTACGAACTGTCCCAGTGCCTCGACGGTCGACTCCCGTCGGGTCGGCGCGCGACCGTGCTGGCGCACGCCGAGGCGTGCGCGCCGTGCGGCCAGTTCTGGGAGGAGCTGCAGTCTGCCCAGCGCCTCACGCTGTCGCTGCGCCCCACGCAGGTCAGCGGCGACTTCCGCGAAGGACTCTGGGAGCGCATCCAGGCCGGCGAGGGCACGCCGGACGCGGTGTTCCAGGAGCCGATCCCGGTCGCGACCAAGGTGCGCTACACGCTCTCGGGCGCGGCGGCGGCCGCAGCGCTGCTGATCGGCGTCACGCTTCTGCAGGGTGAGCGCCAAGCACCTTCCGGGTCTGCAGAGGTGGCCGGGTCCGAAGAGGTGGCGGTCACCGCGCCGGCGGCGACGCCCGGCAGCGTCGCATTCCAGCCACGCGTCGAACAGCCACGCGTCGAACAGGCGCGCCTCGAGCAGGCGGCGGGGCTGCAGCCGCGCGCGCCCGTGACCAACGCGTCGCTCGCCGGCACGCCGCTGCTGTCCAGCGCGCAGCCGCTGACGCTGCAGGTCCTCGCGCGCGAAGCGGCCCACCAGCTGGAGCAGCGCTACCACGACGCTTCGATCGGCATGCGCATGATGCGCGACCCAGCGCACAACCGCGCGGCTGCGGCCCGCCGCGTGATCGACAACGCCCAGGAGCTCCGCGCCTTCGGCGAGCTGCTGATCGACCTCCGCGACCGCAAGCGGCTGGTCTTCACCGACGCGGAGG
Source organism: Luminiphilus sp. (assembly GCA_041236755.1). Classification (GTDB taxonomy): domain Bacteria; phylum Planctomycetota; class UBA1135; order UBA1135; family UBA2386. The sequence continues at coordinate 9,974 of JBERSB010000540.1, forward strand.
TCGACCGCGACCTGAGCTTCGCCGTCGAGTGGCTCGAGCGCGTCCCGGAGATCACCGAGAGCTCTCTCGCGACCGTCGACACCTACTTCGGCCCGGCGCTGTCGCGGCAATCCAACAACGACTAATACTAAAAAGAATGCCGACCAAAGAGTAACTCGTTTGGACCACAAGATGAAGCCGTCCATTGCGACTTCAGCTTGTTTTTGCGCTTGTTCTGCAGGACTCATTCTTTTTTATCAGTTACAAACTCATAAAGTTTATCAGCTTGAGCCTTAATTTCTTCTGGGGTAATTGCTTTTGGA
>JBERSB010000541.1:0-7215 GCA_041236755.1 Luminiphilus sp.
TGACGAGTTCGTTCATGGAGCTTGGCGGAGGGGCCGTCTAGCGTGTCGGTGAGCAGCGGCGCGCGGCGGCGCCGCGTTCGCGGGCAAGCATTGTTGGGCGCTGTGCCCGCCGGTCAAGGGGGGGGCAGGGAGATGTGGTCGCGCTGCCCTTGGCAGCGGGCATACCGAGCGCCGCGGTCGGGATCTGGTCGGCGCTCCTTGGACATCCCGTACGCGGCGCGAGCGCTGCGCTTGACGCGGCGCTCGTGCTGTCGAACACTCCTGTGGCCCAGCGTCTGCCTCGATTCTGCTGGGAATGATCCGTCTCTCCCGCTTCTTCGTCGGCCTTGCAGGAAGTCGAGCTGTCTGATCCGTCGGCGCTGGGGTTGGCGCTGGACGTGCTGCGTAGCGCCAATCCGGTCTTCTTGCTCCGGATGCCGGCGGTCTACGCGCTCGTGGCGCCACCGACCGTGCGCGGCGCGCGCGCGCTGGACGCGGTCAAGCAGCGCCTGCCCGGCAAGACCGACGGCTCGATGATCGGGGCGCGTGCCGCCTTCCGCGGGCGGGCGGCCCCGGCAGCGCACCCGCCGGCGTTCGCCGAGGCGGACGCGCTCTCCTGCTTCGAGGACGCGGTCGTCCGGCTTCGTCTGCAAGGGCCACCGAACTCGACCGCGGTCGTGCGCGACGGCTCGCATCAAGGGCTGCTGTTCGGCGCCGGAGCGCATCGGGACTTCGCGCTCGGGCTCGAGGCGGGCCTCACCGACGCGCGCGAGCCGGAGCTGTTCGGAGGTTCTGTCTACACCGTGGCGCTCTGCACGAGCGCCAATCTGAGCGGCGATCCGCAGGGATCGATCGTCGACGAGTCCCGGGCTGCGGCGTTCGCGCAGGAGCGCGGCGTGCAGCGGTGGGTGCGCGCGCCGGAGGGGGAGGGCGTCCCTGGCTCGTATCCGGTCTTCTCCTTGTCTTCGGACGGCTGCACCGTCGAGCGAGACGGCCCTGGCAGGGCGCGGATCGAGCGGCGTGTCCAGGAGCTGCTCGGATGACACGAGCCGGCCGAGGAGAAGGCAGCGGGTTGACCGCCGGCGTCGTCCGAGCGGCGAGCAGGCTCCGTTGGAGTTCGCTCTCAGCTGGACAGCGCGACGCCGTGGAGCAGTTGCTCGTGGACGGCTGCGGCGTGATGTTGGCGGGCCAGGCGCACCCGACGATCTGCGCGCTCGTTGATCACGTACGGGAACTGGGCTGCGCGCCGGCGGTGTCGCTCCCCTCGTTCGGACTGGCGACAGCGCCTCAGGAGGCGGCCCTGCTCGTCGGCGCCGCGACGCACGCGCTCGACTTCGAGCCGATGTTCTCGCCGCCGACGCACGCGGTCTCTCCCTCGCTGGGCGCGGTCCTGGCGCTCGCCAAGGCAGAGGCGGCGCCCAGGTGCAGCGGCGAGCAGGTGCTGGACGCATTCGCGGCCGGCGTCACCCTGCAGGCAGCGTTGCGCGTAGCGTCGAGGGACGGCGGCGAAGCGGCACCCTCGCAGGGCGTTCGTCACTTCCCGTTCCACGCCGACGGCTTCCACCTCCCCGGCATCCTGGGAGTGCTCGGCAGCGCGCTCAGCGCCGCGATGCTGCTCGGGCTGCGTGAGCAGCAGACGGCGCGCGCGCTGGGCATCGCGGCCAGCCGTGCTGCCGGCATCGCCGCCAACATCGGCACGATGAGCAAGGCGCTGCACAGCGGCAACGCGGCGCGGGCCGGCGTCGAGAGCGCGCTGCTCGCGGCGCGCGGCTTCACCGGATCGGACCGCGTGCTCGAAGCGCCGAGCGGGTGGATCCAGGTCTTCGGCGGCGCCGGCTTCGACCAGGACCGCGTCCTGGCAGAGATGGAGCAGCCGCGCTGTCTCGAGCAGCCAGGCTTCGCCTTCAAGCGGTGGCCGGCTCACTCGGCCATGCAGGTCGCGATCGCGGCGGCCCTGCCGCTGCACGAGGGGGGGGGGCGCGTCCCGAGCGGGACGATCGCCGTGATCGCGCCGCAGCTCCCTTACTGCGATCGACCTTGGCCGGAGGACGGGGACGCGGCGAGGTTCAGCTTCCAGCTCTCTGTCGCGCTCGCGCTGCTGGACGGCGAGGTCACGATGCGCAGCTACGAGGACGCGCAGCTCGGGCGCGCCGCGCTCAGGGAGCTGCTCGGGCGGATCGAGCTGGTCATGTCACCTGCCATCCCGCGCGACTTCTCCCGCACCGAGGTCCGCGTGCAGCTCGCAGACGGCCGCTGCTCGGTCGCCGACCGTTGGCCCGGCCACTGGAAGTCGCCTGCGGCACCCGCCGAGCTCCGCGCGAAGTTCCTCGAGTGCGCGGGGTCTCGGCTGGGGCCCGCCGAAGCGGCCGAGCTGCACGACCGTCTGCTCGGTCTCGGGGTGGCCGCGTGCGCCCGCGCGAGCCTCGCCACGCTGTAGGTCACGGCCGGTCGGCCGCGGCGCCGCGCGGCGCGGTCGTGACGACGGTCCGGCTCACTGCTTCCAGGCCAGGGTGCCGCCGTTCTGCTCGGCGAGCAGCCTGAGGAAGGTGTAGGGCCAGAGGCGCCCCTTGTTGTTGCGGTCCTTCTTGCGCTTCGGGAGGCCGAGCGCCACCGAGTGGATCCGGACGCGTCCGAGCGCGTTCCATCGTGCGACCGCGCGCAGGATGCGGTCGCTGTCGTCCTGCGTGATCCCCTTGGCCATGAGGTTGGCGATGGTCGGCGCGCCGTCCGAGAGGAAGAACATCGTGTCCACGGCCGGTTCGTAGTAGCGGTCGGTGACGCCTCGACCGGCGAGCTGGAACGCCAGCTCGAGCGCGTCGTACACGTTGGTCTCGAACTCCAGCTCGAGGTCGTCGACCCAGGTGATCGCGCGCTCGATGTTCTGCTCGGTCGCCGGTTGCATGTCGGTCTCGAAGCTGCGCGCCTTGTTCGCGAACGAGACGAGGTTGAAGCGCTGCTCGGGTCGCAGCCCGCGGAGGCCCCGCCGAAGCTCCTCTTTGCAGAGCAGCCAGCGCGTGGCAGCCGCCTCGCCCGTGGCAGGTCCGCCGCCGTTCTCGGGCTTCTTGAGCGCGGCCTTCATCGAGAGCGAGTTGTCGAAGACGTAGAGGATGCCGTCCCCCTCCTGCTCGATGCCGAAGTAGGCGCTCGCCTTGGTCTGGCCTTGCTGGTCGGGCTCGCGGAGGCTCGCGTCGCCGCGCGAGAGCGTGCGTTCGCCGGCGAGGAACGGCGCGCCCTCCGCCTCCAGCCACGCGCGCCACGAGGCCGCAGATCCACCGGGGTTCTGCGCGGTCAGCACCACCAGCGCGTCCAGCAACTGCTCGCGGCCGTCGGCGTCCGCTAGCTCCAGCCGCTCGATCATGGGCGTGATCGCGCCCGGCCAGGCGAGGCGCGCGAGCGCTCCGGCCGCGGCCGTGCGGACGTCCCGATTGTCGTCGTCGAGCGCCTCGACGAGCCACGCTCCGCAGGCCGTCCCCGCGCGCGCGCCGAGCGCCGCCGCCGCGTGGATGAGCGCGAGCGTCGTGTCGGTGCTGTCCTTCTTGCCGGCGCGTTTCCCCCAGCCGAGGTCGACCGCCTCGAGCTCGGACATGCGCGCTGCGAGCGGCAGCCGGAGCCAGAGCGGCAGCGCGCTGCCGCGCGCGACGACGCGTGAGGCCATCGCGCTCAGCGCGTCGGGGGTGCGCATCTTCGAGAGGGTCGCGGCGACCGCCTCGCGCGCGTCGTTGAGGTTACGCAGCTCGTAGCGGGACCGCTTCAGCCTGCCGCTGCCGCCTTCGCGCGCGAGCGCCTTGCGGCGCGTCTCCGAGACCGCCGCGACGCGATGCTCGAGCTCTTCGACGGCGTCGAGCAGCGCGCGGGCGCCCTGGCGGCCGTCGAACGGCTGCATCGCCGCTGCCGCTTGCACGGCGAGTTGGCCGCTCTCCTCGGAGACGTCGATCGCCCGGATCGCGGCGCGCAGCTTGCGGGTGGCGGCGCCGGCGCCGCTCTGCGCGGACAGCGCCGAGGTGGCAGCCAGCGCCGGGACGAGCAGCCAGACAACGAGTGGACCTCGCATGTTCGGATCGTAGGCCATGCTGCCGCGGCAGGCCTCGCGGATTCGGCTCCGGGTGCGGGGACCTCCGGCGGTCGTGCTACGCGGGCGCGGGCCGACCGAACCGACGCTCCGCTGCGCCTACCCCTTCTTGCCGACGACGATCGAGATCCAGGCCTCGTCCATGTCGCCGACCTCCTTGCGGCGGAACACGCCGTTGCCCGTCAGGGTCTTCTGGTCGGTGCCCTCCCACAGCACGTGCACGTCTTCGAAGCCGGCCTCCTCGAACAGCTCGCGCATCTCGGCCAGCGTCCACAGGCGCCAGTCGTAGACGAAGGCGTTCTTGATCTTCGTGCCGTCGGGGAACTCGAAGTGGATGGCGCAGACGAAGCGGTGGCTGATCGGATCGTAGGAGCGCTGCTCCCAGTGGTACTCGAAGCCCTTCTTCTTGGTGCAGTCGGTCTTGGCCTGCATCACGTCCGGCCCGCCGAGCGCGTCCATGTAGAACACGCCGCCCGGCTTCAGCGACCGGTAGACGGTCTTGATGTAGGCGCCGAATTCCTTGCGCGTCTTGAAGACCTGGTAGCTGAAGTTGAGCGCCAGCACGCAGTCGACCTTGGGGGAGGTGACCTCGAGCACGTTCTTCTCGAGCAGCTGCAGGCGGGTCTTCTGCTCTTCGTTCAAGAGCACGTTGACGTTGTGCTCGATGCCCCAGTCCAGCGTCGGTCGGTGCAGGTCGACGCCGACGGCCGTGTTGTCCTTGTGGTTCTTGACGTGGTGGCAGGCGAGCACCGCAGTGCCGCAGAAGTCCTCGCGCAGCGCGCGCAGCTCACGCCCGGTGTACTTCTTGAACCAGCGCGCGTAGGTCTTGGAGTCCAGCTCGGGCGCTTGCACCGACATCTGGTAGAGCACGTGCTTGTCCGCGGTGCGCGCGGTCAGCGGCTTCTTCTTCGGCGTCTTGCGCGCCTTGGCCTTCTTGGGCGTGGTCGACGGGGTCGGCGGGGACTGCTGCTTCGATGCCATGCGGAGGTGTTACCGCACTCAGCGCCGTGACTCCACGGTGCAATATGCCTCGCCGACGCGCGTCGGGTGCGACCTCGAAGGCGCGCGGTCGACGGCCCACGGACCCAGCATCCGGTCGCAGGCGACGAGCAGCACGGTGTCGGCGTCTGCTGCGTGCTTTTGGGGCGGCGCGAACGTCTCGCCTGCGTAGCGCGCGACCTTGGACAGCCGCACGTCGTCCAGGCGGCCTGCGAAGTGCGAGGTCGGCTTGCCGCCTCGGTCGACGTCGGCGCCGATCAAGAACGGCAGCCCGTTCTGCTTGCGGACGCCTTCGCCGGCGGCCTTGGCGAGCAGCTTGCCGTCGAGGTAGAGCCGCACCTCTCGTCCGTCGAAGACGCCGGCGACGTGGTGCCAGCGGCCGGGCTCGAGCGCTGCTTCGGCGGCGCGCGCGGTGACGTAGGCGTCGCCGAGGAACACCGAGAAGTCGAGCACGCCGTCGCTGCAGAAGATGCCGAACTCGCTGCTCTCGGTCTTGGCGAGCATGCCGCGGCGACCGGCGAAGTCGTCGCCGTTGCACCAGCACTCGAGCGTCATCGGCCCGTCGGGCATCGCCAGCTCCCCGCTGTCGACGCGCAGGCAGCTGGCGCCGTCGAGCACCAGCACGCCCGGATGCTTCGCGGGCAGCTCGTGAAGGTCTGCTGGCGGCGGCAGGTCGATCGTCATGCTGCTGGTCGGCAGGCCGACGCGGCGGGACTTGGCCAGGTAGTCGCAGCGCACCTCCACGCGCGGCATGGAGAACGGCGCGTCGCCCGCTGTGCGGCGCAGCGCGAAGGTGGTCTGCCCCAAGCTCTTGGGCGGCACGACGAGGTGCTGGTGGTCGGGGCCGAAGGTCCAGGGGTGGCCCGGCTGCGGGATGACCTCGAGCTCGATGGGGCGCGCGCCGACGTTCTCGAAGGCGAGCGTGGCGACGGCGTCGACGGCGCCGTCCACCGTGATGGCCGCTCCTACACCCGCGGCGACGAGGTCGGCGACGCGCGGCCGCAGGCTCCTGTGCACGCGGAGCGCGTCGCGCGCCATCTCGTCGGAGATCTCCTGAGGGTCCATCACGCCGCCGACCGGGATCGCGGCGACCTTGATGCCGTCCGGCCGCACCGTGACCACGTGGTACTGGTGCAGGTAGCCCGCGTCGGGCGCCACCATGCCCAGGTGCGCGCCGACGGACGCGACCGTGTAGTACTCGATGCCGTCGCGCAGGCCGCTGTAGCCCATGTAGTGGATGTGCCCGGCGAACACCGCGCGCACGTTGCCGTTCGCGGCCAGCGCCTTGTGCACCTTGTCCCAGTCGTCGCCGTACTGCCGCAGCCACCGCGGGTGGTGCAGGAACACGAAGCAGTGCCGGGCCTGCTTCGCGGCCTGCAGCGTCTGCTGCAGCCACGCGAACTGCGCGGGGCTCATGCGCTGGCAGTCCGGCTTGCCGAAGTTCTTCTCGCCCGTCTCCGGGTTGCCCTCGTCCGAGTAGAGCACGATGAACCAGCAGTCCTTGTGGCGGACGGCGTACCACAGCGGCCCGAAGACCTGCTCGTAGTGCTGCTCGTGCTCTCCTTCGGGCTTGCCGGGGCCGCGCCAGTAGACGTCGTGGTTGCCGGCGACGGGGTACCAGGGCATGCGCAGCTTGCCCATCGACGCGCGGTACTCGGCGGCCTGCGCCATCCAGGGCTCGGTCGTGTTGTAGCCGTTGATCAGGTCGCCGACCGTCAGCACGAGGTCGGGGTCGAGCAGGTTGGTGTCCTTCACCGCCTGGTCGAGCACCTTGATGCCCTCTTCGGGGCCGCCGGTGCGGTCGCCGAACACGACGAACCCGAACGCGTCGTCCTCCTTGGGCAGCTTCAGCAGCTGCTGGCCGTTGCTGCGGCTGGTCAGGATGCGCGGCGCTTGCGCGCTCGCGACGCCCGCGGCCAGGATCATGAGGGCCAGGATGCGGTAGCTCATGTCCCCAAGCTTGGCGCGCATGCGCGGCCCGGCAAAGCACGGCGCGGAGAAGATCGCGCGAAGGCGTCCCCGCCTCGCCGCAACCGTGCTTGCGCTCGGCCGCGGCCGGCGCGAACTTCGACGTCGCGCGGGCGTGTGTGCCGTGCGCGGATTCCCGACACGCCATGGACGACAACGCTCGAGCAACGCCGAAGCGCCGGATCGGCATCGTCGGCGCG
>JBERSB010000542.1:0-22234 GCA_041236755.1 Luminiphilus sp.
CTGCGCAGGAAGCCGACCGGCGCATGCTGCTGCGGCGGGTGACGCTGGATCTGACCGGCCTGCCGCCGAGCGAGGAAGAGCTGCACGCTTACCTCGCAGACGACGCGACAGGCGCATACGAGCGCGCCGTCGACCGCCTGCTCGGGACCGACGCCTACGCCGAGCACATGGCGCGGTTCTGGCTGGACGCCGCGCGCTACGGCGACACCCACGGCCTGCACCTCGACAACTACCGCGAGATGTGGCCCTACCGCGACTGGGTGGTCGGCGCGTTCCGCCAGAACCTGCCCTACGACCGCTTCGTCGTCGAGCAGCTCGCAGGCGACCTGCTGCCCGACGGCGGCGTCGACGAGCAGGTCGCGTCGGGCTTCAACCGCTGCCACATCACCACCAACGAGGGCGGCTCGATCACCGAAGAGGTCTACGTGCGCAACGTGATCGACCGGGTCAGCACGACCGGGACGGTGTTCTTGGGGCTGACGCTGGGCTGCGCGGTCTGCCACGACCACAAGTTCGACCCGATCAGCCAGCGCGAGTTCTACGAGCTGTTCGCGTTCTTCAACAACATGGACGGCAGTCCGATGGACGGCAACCGCAAGGACTATGCGCCGCTCCTCCGCCTGCCGACCGACGCGCAGGAGGCGCGCGCAAAGGAGCTGCGCGAACAGCTCGCCGACGTCGCGCGCCGCGAACAGGAGCAGCTCGCCGCGATCGACTACGAGGAGCCGCAGCTCGGCGTCGCCGAGCCGTGCGGGGAGCGCAACACGATCGTGTGGATCGACGACGAGCTGCCGACGGGCGCCGAGGTGGACCAGAACCCGTTCACCTGGACGGACGACCCGGCGCTGGTGCGCGCGGGACGCCGCGCGATCGAGCGCGTGAGCGCAGGCAACCAGCAGAGCTACTTCCGCCGCGCGGATCAGAAGCTGCGCCTCGCGACCGGCGACGTCTTGTTCGCGTGGGTGCGGCTGGACCCCGACAACCCGCCGCGGCAGATCATGCTGCAGTTCAACGACGACGGCGCCGCGGGCTGGGACCACCGCGCGTACTGGGGCGAAGACCTGATCCCCTACGGCGAGAACGGCACGACCAGTCGGTGGCGCGCGGGGGACCTGCCGCAGGCCGGCGCATGGGCGCGGCTCGAGGTGCCGGTCGCGCAGGTCGGGCTGCGGCCGGGCATGGCGGTGCACGGCGTGGCGATCACGCAGTTCGACGGCCGCAGCCACTGGGACGAGGTCGGCATGGTGACGACCTGCGACCAGCAGCCGGTCGACTTCGCGTGGATCGACGAGCGCGCTCCCGAAGGGGCCAAGCTGCAGGGCGACGGCCGGAAGTGGCAGTGGGTGAAGAGCGGCGAGCAGGGCGCGCCGGCGGCCCGCTCGGGTGAGCGGGTGCTGCGCCGCAAGGGCGGCGGCCTCAACCAGGACTTCTTCAACGATCCCTCGGCGCCGCTGCGGCTGCAGGACGGCGACAAGCTGTTCGCGCACGTCTGGCTCGACCCGAACGACCCGCCGCGCGCGGTGCAGCTGCAGTTCCACTCGGGCGGCTGGGAGCACCGCGTGCGCTGGGGAGACAGCGCCCACGGCGCAGGACGCGCCGGCGGCGCAGACCTGCGCGCGGGCGACGTGCCGGAGGCGGGCCGCTGGGTGCGGCTCGAGGTCGACATGGCCGACGTCGATCTACGGGTCGGCGACGTCGTGGACGGGTGGGCGTTCACCCAGGTCGGCGGCACGGTCTACTGGGACCTCGCGGGCGTGCGCACCTTCGGGCCGCCGGACGACCGCCACCTCTACTCGCTGGACGTGTGGGAGGGCATCGGCCGCGGCGCGCGGACCACGCCCAAGCCCGTGCGCGACGCGCTCGCGGTGCCGCGCGCGAAGCGCAGCGCTGCGCAGCTGGCGCTGGTGCGCGACCACTACGTGAAGAACGTGCACGCGCCTTCGCGCGCGCTGTTCGCGCCGCTCGAGCAGGAGCGTCAGCGGCTGGTCCAGCAGCAGAAGACCGTGCAGGGCCAGGTGCCGACGACGATGGTGATGAAGGAGCGCGCAACGCCCAAGGACGCGTTCGTGCTGGTGCGCGGCCTCTACGACCAGAAGGGCGACAAGGTCGCGCGGCGCACGCCGGCGGCGCTGCCGCCGATGGCCGAAGACCTGCCGCGCGACCGGCTCGGCCTCGCGCGCTGGTTGGTCGACCCCGACCATCCGCTGACGGCCCGGGTCGCGGTCAACCGGTTCTGGCAGCAGCTGTTCGGCGTCGGGCTCGTCCGCACCAGCGAAGACTTCGGCAACCAGGGCGAGCGCCCGAGCCACCCCGAGCTGCTCGACTGGCTGGCGGTGCGGTTCGTCGAGGACGGCTGGGACGTGCGCGCGCTGATGAAGCGCATGGTGACCTCGGCGACCTACCGGCAGTCCGCGGCGGTCGACGCCGCGCTGCTCGCGCGCGATCCGGACAACCGCCTGCTCGCCCGCGGCCCGCGGTTCCGGCTCGACGGGGAGACGATCCGCGACCAGGCGCTGATGCTCGCCGGGCTGCTCGTCCGCGACGTCGGCGGCCCGCCGGTCAAGCCGCCGCAGCCCAAGGGCCTGTGGAAGGCCGTGGGCTACTCCAGCTCCAACACCGCGAACTTCCGCGCCGACACCGGGCACGAGAAGGTGCACCGGCGGAGCCTCTACACGTTCTGGAAGCGCACCGCGCCGCCGCCGCAGATGACCACCTTCGACGCGCCGAGCCGCGAGGAGTGCGTCGTGCGCCGTGAGCGCACCAACACCCCGATGCAGGCGCTGCTCTTGATGAATGACCCGCAGTACGTCGAGGCGGCGCGCTGCTTCGCCGAGCGGATTCTGAGTTCCGGCGGCGAGAGCGACGAGGCGCGGCTGCGCTGGGCGCTCGAGCGCGCGACGAGCGCCGCGCCGCAGGATCCAGACGTCGCCGAGCTGCTCGCGCTCCGCGGCGGGCAGCGCCCGGCGGTCGCGGCAGCGCCCGACGACGCCACGGCGCTGGTCTCGATCGGCGCCGCGGCGCCGGCGGGCGACGTCGCGCCGCCGGAGCTCGCGGCGTGGACCGTCGTCGCCAACCTGATCCTCAACCTCGACGCGGTGCTGACCAAGGGCTGATCCGATGGACCCACGCGACGACCTCGCAGCGGCGATCACGCGCCGCCACTTCTTCCAGCAGGGTGGCCTCGGACTCGGCGGCGCGGCGCTCGCGTCGCTGGCCGGCGGCGCGCTGCCGGCGGCGTCGATGCACGGCGACGACGGCCTCCCCGGCGTGCCGCACTTCGCGCCGAAGGCCAAGCGCGCGATCTGGCTGTTCATGGCGGGCGCGCCGTCGCAGATCGACACGCTCGACTACAAGCCCAAGCTGCACGACCTGTTCGACACCGAGCTGCCGGACTCGATCCGCAAGGGGCAGCGGCTGACGACGATGACGTCGGGTCAGAAGCGCTTCCCGATCGCGCCGTCGAAGTACCGCTTCACCAAGACCGACAACGGCGGCGACGGCGCCTGGGTCTCCGAGCTGCTGCCGTACACGGCCTCGATGACCAAGGACCTCGCGATCGTGCGCTCGGTCTACACCGAGGCGATCAACCACGACCCGGCGATCACGTTCATCACGACCGGCCGCGAGCTGCCCGGACGGCCGAGCCTCGGTTCGTGGCTGAGCTACGGGCTCGGCACCGCCAACCGCGACCTGCCGGGCTTCGTCGTCATGACGCCGCGCTGGAGCGGCCGCCGCGACGCGCAGGCGCTCTACAACCGGCTCTGGGGTGCCGGCATGCTGCCGAGCCGCCACGCCGGCGTCGCGCTGCGGCCCGAGGGCGACCCCGTGCTGTTCCTGAAGAATCCCGCGGGCGTCGACGCGACGTCGCGCCGTCGGATGCTCGACGCGCTCGGCCGCATCAACCAGCGGCTGCACGCGCAGGTCGGCGACCCCGAGATCCAGACGCGGATCTCGCAGTACGAGCTCGCCTACCGCATGCAGTCCTCGGTGCCCGAACTCAACGACCTCGGCAGCGAGCCGGACAGCACGTTCGCGATGTACGGCGACGACGCGCGGCAGCCCGGGACGTTCGCGGCGTCGTGCCTGCTGGCGCGGCGCATGGTCGAGCGCGGCGTGCGCTTCGTGCAGATCTTCCACCGCGGCTGGGACCAGCACGGCAACCTGACAGGGGACCTGCCGAGGCAGTGCCGCGACATCGACCAGGCCAGCTGGGCGCTGGTGCAGGACCTCAAGCAGCGCGGCATGCTCGAGGACACGCTGGTGATCTGGGGCGGTGAGTTCGGGCGGACGGTCTACTGCCAGGGTCGCCTGACCCGCGAGAACTACGGCCGCGACCACCACCCGCGCTGCTTCTCGATGTGGATGGCGGGCGGCGGCATCCAGGGCGGCCAGGTCTACGGCGAGACCGACGACTTCAGCTACAACGTCGTCGACAAGCCCATGCACGTGCGCGACCTCAACGCGACGATCCTGCACTGTCTCGGCATCGACCACGAACGCCTGACCGTCGCGCACCAGGGCCTGGACGTGCGGTTGACCGGCGTCGAGCCTGCGCGCGCCGTGCGCGAGCTGCTGGCCTGAGCTACAACCTTGCGATGACCGAGCAGAACGGAGCGTTCCCCGACGACGAGGACGGCGCGGTGCTGGCGTCGCTGGCCGAGGCCGGCGTCGACCTCGCGCAGCCGATCGAGGTGGAGTTCGTGATCGACGCGCCGGACGAGCCCGCCGCCGGGCGCGTCGCCGCGGCCGTGCGCGAGGCGGGCTACGACTGCCAGGTGCAGTACGACGAGGGCGAGGAGGAGGCGGACGACGAGGGCGACGGCGCGTTCGGGCCGTCGTGGGCCGTCTACGTCAGCGTCGAGATGGTCGCCGAGCACGCCCGCATCGGCGCGCTGCAGCGCACGTTCTCGCAGCTGGCCGAGCCGCACGGCGGCGCGTGCGACGGCTGGGGCGCGATCGCCTGAAGCGCGATCGCCTGACCCTCAGGCGCGCTGCTTCTTCGCGCGCTTCTTCTCGGCCTCGGCCTCGTCGTCGGCGAGCTTCTTCAGCACCTCGTCGGCCCAGCTCTTCTCGGCCATCGGGAAGCCGAGCCTGGCGCGGCTGTCGAGGTAGCTCTTGGCGACGGCGCGCGCGAGGTTGCGGATGCGGCCGATGTAGGCGGCGCGCTCGGTCACGCTGATGGCGCCGCGCGCGTCCAGCAGGTTGAACGTGTGGCCGGCCTTCAGGAGCTGCTCGTAGGCGGGCAGCGCGAGCTGCTGCTCCATCAGGTGGTTGGAGGTCTTCTCGTGCGCGTCGAACGCCTGCAGCAGGAAGTCGACGTCGCTGTGTTCGAAGTTGTAGGCGCTCTGCTCGACCTCGTTCTGGTGGAACACGTCGCCGTACTTGATGCCGTCTGCGTAGACGAGGTCGAAGACGTTCTCGACGCCCTGCAGGTACATGCAGAGCCGCTCGAGCCCGTAGGTGATCTCGCCGGTGATCGGGCGGCAGTCGATCCCGCCGACCTGTTGGAAGTAGGTGAACTGCGTCACCTCCATGCCGTTGAGCCAGACCTCCCAGCCGAGCCCCCAGCAGCCGAGCGTCGGGTTCTCCCAGTCGTCCTCGACGAAGCGAACGTCGTTCTTGTTGAGGTCGAACCCGACCGCCTTCAGCGAGCCGAGGTAGAGGTCGAGGATGTCCGCGGGTGCCGGCTTGAGCACCACCTGGTACTGGTAGTAGTGCTGCAAGCGGTTGGGGTTGTCGCCGTAGCGGCCGTCCTTGGGGCGGCGGCTCGGCTGCACGTAGGCGGCCTTCCAGGGCTCGGGGCCGATCGCGCGCAGGAACGTCGCGGTGTGGCTCGTGCCCGCGCCCACCTCCATGTCGTAGGGCTGGAGCAGGGCGCAGCCCTGGGCGTCCCAGTAGTCCTGGAGGCGGAGGATCAACTGCTGGAAGGTCAGCATCTTCGCGCTCGATCCTAGGTGCGCCCGGGCGCGACGCCAGCGCGCGTCCGAGTAGCTGCAGATCCGCGCCGCCGCGTGGAGCCGTCGGCGAGCGTCCGGTGCCACCGGGTACCCTGGGTGGAGTTGCGTTCCGACGCATGGGAACGGGACGTCCCGTCTGTCCATGGAGACCGGGGCCGCTTGATCACCCGCGAGAACGCGGGGTAGCCTTTCCTGCGCCTGCCGTCCTCGCCTCGCGCGATCCCAGCGCCGCTGGAGTCGCGACGTGGGCATCTTCTGCAATCAGAGGTCTCCGTGCGTCTCACCCTTGTAACCGTCTCCCTGGCTGCTGCGGCAGCCGCGCCCGGGCTCCGCGCCCAGTGGGTCTCCTACAGCAACCAGACGTCCACACGGATCAACGCGTCCTCGACGCTGGTGACCGGCGACCAGCAAGAGAAGGACTACGCCTGGGGTGACCTCGACAAGGACGGCGATATCGACCTCGTCATCGTGCGCAAGCAGCCGTTCACGAGCGGCGGCCACTTCCCGAACGTGCTGCTGATGAACGAAGGCGGCGTGCTCGTCGACCGCTCGGCCACGCTGACCACGTCCACGGTGCCGGGCAGCGCGGGCTTCCTGGACGCGACCAACGACCGCGACGTCGTCATCGCCGACGTCAACGGCGACGGCTGGGACGACGTGATCACGGCGACGACGCTGACGGCGACCATGCCGGAGTACATCCGCGCCAACCGCGTCTACATCAACCGCGGGGCGCAGGGCGGCGTCTGGCTCGGGCTGCTCTACGACGACGCGAACCGCATCGACGACGCGCCGTGGAACGGCGAACACCGCTTCTGTTCGGTCGCGGCGGGCGACGTCGACGGCGACGGCGACCAGGACCTCTACTTCGGCGACTACCAGCAGGGCGGCTCGCGGTCGATGGACATCAACGACCGCCTGCTGATCAACGACGGCACCGGCTACTTCTCGGACCAGTCGTCGCAGCGCATGACCGCGACGATGCTCGAGTCGTCCTTCGGCATGAAGGTCGCGATCGTCGACATGAACAACGACGGCAAGCTCGACATCCTGAAGGACGACGCGCTCAACGCGCCGCAGGCCGTCTCGATCAGCTACAACAACACGGCGACCGAGGGCTTCTTCGGCGACTACACGCTGCCGTACGGCAACCAGCCGTACCACTTCGCCGTCGGGGACCTCAACAACGACGGCTGGCAGGACTTCATCGTCAGCGACGACGGCCAGGACCAGTACGTGCTCAACCAGGGCGCTACGGGCAGCAACCCGGCGAGCTTCAGCTCGCCGATCGCGTTCAGCTACAGCGGCGGCGGCAACGACGACGGCTTCGGCGGCAACAACATCATCGTCGACCTCGACAACGACGGCTGGGAGGACGCGATCGTCGCCGACGTGGACGTCGACATCTCCGGCTGCAACCGCCGGACCCACATCTTCCGCAACCTGGGCAACGCCCCGAACGTCACGCTGCAGGAGCAGATCGTCAGCGGGGAAGTCGTCGGCGGCATCACGCCCGCGGCGCTGCAGGGCACCTTCGACGTCGCGGTGTTCGACATCGACGGCGACGGCTGGAAGGACCTCGTCGTCGGCCGCTGCTCGGGCACGCAGGTCTACATCTGCACGCCGCCGATCGGGTTGACCTTCTCGTTCGCGGGCGGGCTGCCGGCGATGATCGCGCCGGGCGTGGCGCAGCAGGTGACGGTGGACGCCGTCGGCATCGGCGGCGTGACCGCGGTGCCGGGCACCGGCGAGCTCTACTACTCGATCAACGGCGCGCCCTTCCAGGCGATCGCCATGGCCGACTCGGGGCCGAGCCAGTTCCAGGCGACGCTGCCGGCGATGTCGAACTGCGCCGACGGGATCCGCTTCTACATCAGCGCCCAGGCGAGCAACGGGTCGACCTACAGCGACCCGCCGGCAGCACCCGCGGGCTACTACTCGGCGATCGCCGCGGTCGGTCTGTCGACGCTCTACTCGAACAACTTCGAGGTCAACGACGCCGGCTGGTCGGTGGTCAACACCAACCTCACCACCGGCGCGTGGGAGCGCGCCGACCCAGTGGGCACGACGCAAGGCTCGCAGATCGCAGCGCCGTTCGACGACGCCGAGGCAGGCGCGGCGTCCTTCTGCATGGTCACCGAGAACGGCGCGCCGGGTGCTTCGGTCGGCGCGTCCGACGTCGACGGCGGCCCGACGGACCTGATCTCGCCGCCGCTGGACTTCGCGGGCACCGACGGCTTCATCAGCTACCAGCGCTGGTTCTATTCGAGCGGCGCCGACACGTTGGAGGTCGCGGTCTCGGGCAACGGCTCGAACTGGGTCACCGTCGAAACGGTCGACGGCACCAACAACCAGTGGACGCTGCACCAGTTCCGCGTCGGCGACTTCATCACGCCGACCAGCACGGTGCGGGTCCGCTTCCGCACGGCCGACGTGTCGCCGGGCAGCATCGTCGAGGCGGGCCTCGACGTGTTCAAGGCGGAGACGTTCACGTGTGACTGGTGCCAGCCGACGTTCCCGCTCACCACGGTGGGCCCGGCGGTGATGTCGAGCTGCGGGGACCGCCTGACGGCTGCGACGCCGCTGACGACGCTCAAGGTCGAGGCCATGCCCGCGGGCACGAGCGGCGTGCTGTTCTTCGACGCCTTCGCGATCCCGACGACGACGCCGATCAACGGCGGGCAGATGATCAGCCCGTCGCCGATCCTGCTCGGCCCGATCTTCGCGAACGGGGCCGGCGAGTTCTCCGCGCCGCTGCTGATCGGCGGGCTGCTGCCGGCCGGCGCGGCGATCTACGTGCAGGCGGCCTACTCGGACGCCAGCGTCGCAGGCTCGGTCGGCTTGACCAACGCGCTGCGGTTCGAGTGGTACTAGCCCAGCGGCCGGTTCCTCCGGCCCTGCCAGCGACCTTGCGCCCGGGACGTCCGCGGACGTCCCGGCGCCAGCGGAGGCTCGCGGTTCCGCCTGGGTGGGCCGCGGGCCTCGCTGCTGTCTGGTAGACTTACGCTGTCAGTCGCAGGAGCCCTGCCTCGCCTCCGACGACTCCAACCGTGCCTCGTGACGATGCGTGACCTCGCCTCTTCGTTCTTGATCGCCTCTCTGGCCGCGTCGATGGCGGCGCAGGCTCCCCAGCCCAAGCTGGGCGAGCCGCTCCACGGGCTCACCGCCGCGCAGCTGCAGGCGTTCGCCGACGGCCGCGTCGACTTCAGCACGCCGCTGACGGTCGCCGAGGGGCTCGGTCCGATCTTCAACCAGGTCAGCTGCGCGAACTGCCACAACAACCCGGTCGGCGGCCCCGGCGGGACCAAGGTGACGCGCTTCGGCTACGACGACGGCAAGGGCAACTTCGACCCGCTGGTCGGCCTGGGCGGCTCGCTGCTGCAGTCCGGCGCGATCGTCCCCGCAGCGGTCGAGAGCATCCCCGCGGCGTCCAACGTCACGGCGCAGCGCGTGACCCCGAGCGCGCTCGGTGCCGGGCTCATCGAGGCGCTCGACGACGCCGACATCGCGGCCAACGAGGCGTCGCCGCCGAGCTCGAACGTCAGCGGCCGCGTGCACTGGGTGCAGCCGCTCGAGGACCCGACCGGTCCGTTGCGCGCGGGCAAGATGGGCTGGAAGGCGCAGATCGCTACGGTGCTCACCTTTGCAGGCGACGCCGCCCTCAACGAGATGGGGCTGACCAACCGTCTGCTGCCGACCGAGAACGCGCCCAACGGCAACCTCGCGCTGCTCGCCCAGCACGACGCGGTCCCGGACCCCGAAGACGGCCCCGACGCCAACGGCCTCGACTTCATCGATCGCATCACCAACTTCCAGCGTTACCTCGCAGCGCCGCCGCAGACGCCGCGTTCGGGCATGTCGGGAGAGGCGATCTTCGGCAACGTCGGCTGCGCCGACTGCCACGTCGCCACCTGGACGACGCGCGACGACCCGACGCTCGAGGCCGCGATCCGCAACAAGACGATCCAGCCCTACAGCGACTTCCTGCTGCACGACATGGGCATCGCCGCGGACTTCATCGAGGACGGCGGCGCGACCGCGCAGGAGCTGCGTACCCCGACGCTCTGGGGCGTGCGCTCGCGCAACGCGCTCTGGCACGACGGCCGCGTCGTCGGCGGCACGCTGCAGACGCGCATCCTCGGCACGGGCGGCGTCATCGAGCTGCACGCGTCGCTGGGCAGTGAGTCGCGTCCGTCAGCGCTCGCCTTCCAGGCGCTGCCTGCCGCCGACCAGCTGGCCGTCGTCGCGTTCCTCGACTCGCTGGGTCGCGCGGAGTTCGACTGGGACGGGGACAACGACCGCGACGAGGTCGACCTCGCGGCGTTCGTCGCGGCGATGGGGGGCGGGCCCTACCGCGCCGACGACCCCGAGGCGGTGTTCGACTTCAACCAGGACGGGGCTGTCGACAACACCGACCGCGACGCGTTCGCGCTCGTCTACGAGGTCGACTGCAACAGCAACGGCGTCAACGACCTCGCCGACGTCGTGACGGGGGGCTTCGACGACGCGAACCAGAACCTGATCCCCGACATCTGCGAGTACTGCCAGGTCGACCTCGGCTTCGCCGGCGCCGGCACCCTGCGCCTGGATGTCTGCGGCGACGATCTGACCCAGGCCGGCTCCCGCGCGTCGTTCCAGCTGGTCGACGGTCCGGCCAACGCGCCGGTGCTGATCGGCATCGGGTTCGCGCAGAACCCGTACCTGATCACGGCTACGGAGTACCTGGTGCCGCTTGAGCCGCTCGCCGCCTTGGTGACGGCGTTCGTCACCGACGGCAGCGGCGAGCTGCACATCCCGCTGATGGGTGGCGGCAACCTCCCGACCTCGACCTGGGTGTTCCAGGCGGCGGTCTACGACGGCGCGGCGTTCGACCTCTCGAACGCGCTCGAGGTGGTGGTCGGGGCCTTCTAGCCGGGCGGCTCGTTAGGAAACCGTGAAGATGGCGGCTGGGCCGCTCCGGGCGGCGTTCGTGTGGCAGCATTGATGGCGCAAAGCCCGATGCAACGCCTCCTCCTCCTGCCCGTTCTCCTGGTCTCCTTCACCGCCGGCTGCGGCGGCGGCGGCAGCTCCGCTGCCGAAGCTCCCCCGATTCGATACGCGCCGGGTGTCGCGGCGTCGTCGGCCAACGCCGTCGACTTCGCGCGCGTGGGTATGCGCAGCGCGTTCGACCTGCGGTGCCTCGCCTACATCGGCGCCAGCTTCCTGCGACGGCCGGTGCCCGAGGATCCGAACGCGACGCCGTCGACGGCGCCGCTGACGCTGTCGGCCGAAGTGCAGGGACCCAACGGCGGCGCGGCGGTCTATTCGTGGGACGACGAGAACGCCGACGGGGTGTTCAGTACGGGCGACGTCATCACGATCGACTTCGACGCATATGCGGACGGTGACCTGACGCTCTCGGGCGTCATGGTCATCGAGGATCTCCGGACCGCGGGCGCCGTGACGCAGGGCGGCGGGACGTGGATCGCCGACGCGACGCTGCGCCTGCTCGGCGTCGAGCTGCAGCTCGGCGCGGGGGTCTTCACGATGACCGCCGACCTGCCGTTCCGGTTGGAGAACCGCGAAGTGCTGGAGATCTTCGACCTCGTCGTCTTCGAAGACCTGTTCGTGGCAGGCTCCGAGATCAAGGAAGGCTCGAGCTACCGCCGCTACGAGACCGACGACGACCTCAGCTTCCAGTGCTTCGGCTACTCGTACTCGCCGGTGCTCGACGCCGTCGTGAACTGGAGCACGGACAGCGTCGTCTACCTCAACACGCTGACTGGCTACCCCGTCGCGGGCTTCGTGATCGTCCGCGGCTCCGAGGGCACCTACGTGGAGGTCGAGTCGCAGGGCGGCATCGGCTGCACGTTCCCGGGCTTTCCGCTCCCCTGCCTCTTCGACGTCCGTGGGGAATACGACGGCGAAGAGGGCGTCGACGAGACCCAGCAGGTCGGAGCCGGCGACTTCCTGCCCCAGTAGCGGCCGCCGCCTGCGCGGCCTGCGGTGTTTTTGCGTGCGCGCGGAGGTGCGTCGCCGTTCGATCCGTGGGCGTGCACGACACCAAGAGAGGTCGCGACGCCGTGGTCGTCGGCTGCGGCGTCATCGGCATGGCCACGGCGCTGCGGCTGCGTGAGGCCGGCTGGAACGTCGAGGTCTGGACGCGCGAAGACCCGCGCGCGACGACGTCGGCGGCTGCGGGCGCGATCTGGTATCCCTACCTCGCCGAGCCGCGCGACGCTGTACTGCGCTGGAGCGCGGTGACCTACTCCGTGCTCGCGGAGTTCGCCGAGCGCGAGGACGCCGGCGTCTCGATGAAGGAGGTGGTCGAGGTGTTCGCCCACGAGGCCCCCGAGCTCTGGTGGGCAGAGGCTCTGCCGGACGCCGACCGGCCGGTCGCGTGTGCTGCGCCAGAGGGCTTCGCAGCGGCCGTTCGCGCGCGCGTGCCGGTCGTCGACGTGCCGCGCCACATCGACTGGCTCTTGCGCGCGCTGCAGCGAGCCGCGGTCCCGGTCGTGCGTCGCGAGGTGGCCGCCCTCGAAGACGCGCTCGAGGCGCGCCACCTCGTGGTCAACTGCGCGGGACTGGGCGCGCGTGAGCTGTGCGGGGACCGCGAGCTGCGCCCGGTGCGCGGCCAGGTCCTCTGCGTCTCTGGCGTGCAGTCGGCGGCAGACGCATGGATCGACGACACGGCGGCGCAGCCGCGCTACGTGATCCCGCACGCCGGCGGCGCGGTCGTCGGCGGCACCGCCCAGGACGACGACGAGCGGCGGGAGCCGGACGAGCGTGACTCTGCCGAGATCCTCGCCGGGCTCTGCTCCGCCTTCCCGCAGCTCGCCGGTGCCCAGGTGGAGGGGGTTCGGGTCGGACTGCGCCCGTATCGCTCGACCGTGCGGCTGGAGCGCGCGCTTTGCCCGGGCGGCCGTGTGCTGGTCCACAACTACGGCCACGGCGGCAGCGGCTACACGGTCGCCTGGGGATGTGCCGAAGACGTCGTCTCGCTCGCACGTGGTTGACGGATCCGCCGCGACCGGCAAGGTACTACCCATGCGGCTCGCCATGCTCCTGATGTTCCTCGCCTCTGCCGCGCTCGCGC
This sequence comes from Luminiphilus sp., assembly GCA_041236755.1. GTDB lineage: Bacteria > Planctomycetota > UBA1135 > UBA1135 > UBA2386. Next base: position 13,033 of record JBERSB010000542.1, read on the forward strand.
AGACCCCGCAGGTCAGCGCGGCGGGGGAGAACATGCGGCTGGACACGGCGCTGGTCTCGGGCGGTCCTTCGACCTGGACGATCACCCTGCAGATGGGCAACGACAACGGCGTCACCACGCTGCCCGTCAGCTACCGGCGCTGGTGGCACTGCGAGGTGTCCAACCTGACGCCGGGCAACACGCTCAACTACCGCGTCATCAACGCCGGTTACTCGGACGTGATCCTGCCGGTCTGGGCGCTGTCGACCGACGGCGTGAACTTCGGCGACTACGAGCGCATGCCGACCTCGGCGGTGCCGACCGTGCAGGGCGGGACCGTGCACCTTTTCACGGTGCCGGTGCCGGCGGGCGTCGTCGCGATGCGGCTCGCGAAGTACTTCCCCTACACGGTGACGGAGAAGGACGCGCTGCTGGCGAGCGTCGTCGGCCACCCACACGTACGCAGCATCACCAACCTCGGCTTCTCCCAGCAGGGTCGACCGATCGAGAAGGTGCAGTGGACCGACAGCTCGATCCCCGACGCGGGCAAGGAGCGGATCTGGATCCACGCGGGCGCGCACCCCGCCGAGACCACCGGTTACTTCATGGTCGAGGGGCTGTTCGCGTGGCTCGCCTCGGGCGACCCGTTCGCCGAGCTGCTGCTGGACCGCACGCTGATCGAGGTCGTGCCGATGGCGAACCCGGACGGGGTGTTCCTCGGCAACTACCGCACCAACGCGAACTCGTCCAACCTCGAGGTGCAGTGGAGCGCGCCCTACAACTCGCCGCAGCCGGAGATCGTCGCGCTGCGCACGGCGATCGAGGGCTACATGGGCACGCCCCAGAACCCCGGCAGCAACCCGATCCGCGTGCTGCTCAACCTGCACAGCTCGCACAACGTCAGCTTCCCGTTCCACTTCCAGCACGTCGGCAACGCCGGCTGGACGCCGGGCTGCACCAGCTGCGGCGTGCTGCCGATCGTCAACCAGGCGGAGGCGCAGTGGATCGCCGACTTCGCCGGCCGCAGCCCGTTCGTCGCGCTCGGCTCGACGCAGAACAGTACGCTCGGCTCGCGGCCCTTCGTCGAGTCGATGTGCCACGACCGCTGGACGGCTGCGTCCGGCTGGCTCGGCGCGCCCAACTTTGAACAGCCGGTGATGGCGATCACCTTCGAGGGCACCTACGGCAAGGGCCCGGACCTGTTGAACTGGAACACGGCCGACGACTACCGCCAGTGCGGGCTCGAGATGGGTTTCGCGCTGTTCGACCAGTTCGGCCCGGTCGTGTCGGCGAGCTCCAGCAGCTACGGCGCCTCTTGCGGTGCCCCGACGCTCGGCGCCGCGCTGGCGCTGCAGCCCGACCTCAGCCACCTGCTGACGCTCGCGGTCGCGTTCGGTCCGAGCAACGGCCTCTCTGTGCTGGTCGCCGGTGGTGCGCAGATCCAGGTGCCGTTCCCGGCACCCTGGTCGGGGTGCGCGCTGCTCGCGCAGCCCGACGCGACGGCGGTGCTGCCGCTGAACGCGGGAGGCCTCGCGCTGGCCCAGGTCGGGGTCCCCCCGATCTCCGGGCTGGAGGCCTACTTCCAGGCCGTGACGCTCGACCCGGCGCTGACGCTCGCAGCGACCAACGGCGTCCGCGTGCAGAACAACTACTGAGCGGCTCGGCGTCAGGAACGGCTTCGCGGCGCGGCCATCCTGCGCTATGTTGCGTCGCGGTGACCTACCGCGTCGAACTGCCGGTCTTCTCGGGGCCGATGGACCTCCTGCTGCACCTCGTGCGCCAGTCCGAGGTCGACGTGCACGAGGTCTCGATCGCGCAGATCCTGGATCGCTACCTCGAGAACCTCAAGGTGCTGCAGCAGCTCGACCTGCAGGACATCGGCGACTTCGTCGTGATGGCCAGCACGCTGATGGAGATCAAGTCGCGCGAGCTGTTGCCCAACGAGTCCGTCGAGCTCGAAGAGGAGCTCGACCCTCGCGACGACCTGATCCGGCGGTTGCTCGAGTACAAGCGCTACCGCGACCTCGCCCGCGAGCTCGACGGCCGCGGCGCGCGCCGGCAGCGGCAGAGCAACCTCGTGATGGCGCAGCCGCCCGAGCTCCGGGGGCCCAAGGACGAGGACCTGCTCGACCTCGGCGAGCTCGGCGTCTGGGACCTGACCTCTGCGTTCGCCAAGCTGCTCGACGAGATCGGCAGCCAGCAGCAGATGGAGGTCGAGGTCGAGAAGCGCGACGTCGGTTACTACACGCACGCGCTGCTGGACTCGTTCAAGGCCAAGCGCGAGGTGCGGTTCTCCGAGGTCTTCGACAAGCGCGACGGCCGCTACGGCATGATCGGCACCCTGATCGCGCTGCTCGAGATGATGAAGCAGGGCTACTTGCGGGCCTTCCAGGACAACTGCTTCGACGACATCAGCCTCGCCTACATCGGCAAGGACGACGTGACCGCGGACCAGATCCTCGCGGGCATCTCGGCCGAAGACCTCGCCGAGCAGGAAGAGCAGGACCGAGAGCGCCTGGATCGCCTGCACGAAGAAGCCGAGGCTGCCGCCAACGCGGACGTCGAGCCTCCGTCGGAGTAGGCCGCCGTCGAACTGGGTCGCCGGCGAATTGGGCGGCTGTCGGGCGCCCAGCGGCCGATGGCACGGCGCGATCGGGATTGCCGTGCGGCAACCCAGGCATGGCTGGTCGATCAACCGCTTCCGTCGGTTACGTTTGGTGGGGTCCGGCCTGTCCGGGCGTCCGCTCCGTATGCCCCGCTCCAGCGGGTGAGCCTCGCTTATGCCTGTATCGCCTCGGTCCTTGCTCGCCGGCATCTTCTGCCTCGGCCTGTCGGTCATCATGTTCGAGATCGCGCTGACGCGGGTCTTCGCGATCATGATGTGGCACCACTTCACCTACATGGTGATCTCGATCGGCCTGTTGGGCTTCGGGGCCTCGGGCAGCCTGCTGACCGCGACCGGGCTGGGAACCAAGCTGGGCGGCGCCGAGCGCGCGCTGGTGTGGACGAGCCTCGCCTACGGCTTCAGCGTCGTGCTGGCGTTCTGCTTCACGACCTTCGTGAGGATCGACAGCCTGTCGATCTGGGAGAAGCCCTCCAACGCGCTCGCGCTGTTCCTGATCTACGTGATCGTGTTCGTGCCGTTCCTGCTCGGGGGACTGGGCATCGGCCTCGCGCTGACGCGGTTCGCCAAGAACGTCACGCGCCTCTACTTCGCAGACCTGGTGGGCTCGGCGGTCGGCGCCGGCCTGAGCGTGCTCGCGCTGCAGAACCTCGGCAGCACCGCCACCGTCGTGGTCGCCGGGTGCGCGGGCCTGCTGGCGGCGTTCTTCTTCAGCCTCTCGACGCCGCGCCGCTACCTGATCCTGAGCGTCCCGGGCCTGCTCGCCGGCGCGTGGTTGTTCCTCGGCTTCTCGGGCCTCGCGCCGAAGCTGGTGCCGGCGGTCGACTGGCGCGTGCCGTATGCCGTCGGCAAGGAGGCGGTGCCGGTGGAGGCCGCGGGCCTCAAGCTGGACAAGCTGCCGAGCGCGACCGCCGAGGTCGAGGTGGCGCCCAGCCTCGAAGGGGCGCCGATGATCGGCGGGGACATGGGGTTGGTCGACGAGCAGTCGATCGTCGCGCGCGCCGTGGGCCAGGACGGCACGGCGCCGACCATGCTCTACGAGGGCGCGGCCGACCTGGACAGGTTCCCGGTCCTCGACGACACGCAGGCCGCGTCTGCCTACGTCGTGCACCGCGCTTCGGGCCGGAAGGAGCAGGAGACCATGGTCATCGGCGTCGGCGGCGGCGTCGACGTGCTGGTCGCGCTCAAGAACGGCGCGCGGCACGTGACCGCCGTCGAGCTGAACACGGCCATGATCGAGATGGTCACCGAGCGCTACGACGACTACCTCGGCGGCCTGTTCACGACGAGCCCGCTCGCGGAGAAGATCGACCTCGTCAACAGCGAAGGGCGCGCCTGGCTGCGTTCGCACGACGACAAGTACGACGTCATCCAGATGAGCGGCGTCGACTCGTACACGGCGCTCAGCGGCGGCGCCTACACGCTGTCGGAGAGCTACCTCTACACCGTCGAGGCGGTGCAGGACTTCTACGAGCACCTCAACGACGACGGCATCATCTGCTACTCGCGCTTCATGCTGAAGGCGCCCAAGGCTGCGCGCGAGACGCTGCGGCTGGCGAACATCGCGGTCGAGGGGCTGCGGCTCGCGGGGGTGGCCGAGCCGCACAAGCACGTCTGCGTCATGCGCGGCGGCGGCGACTGGGCTTCGACGATGGTCAAGCAGAGCCCGTTCACCGAGCGCGAGGTCGAGGCGCTGAAGAGCTTCGCCCGCAAGGAGGCGTTCGTCGGGTTGATCTACGATCCGCTGCTAGAGGTCGACGCCGAGGTCGAGACGCTGCCTGAGCACCTCGCGGTTCTGCTGCCCAACATCAAGGCCGCCATCGGCGGCGCCTCGGCGGACGTCGAGGCGCGCAACGAAGCGATCCGCGCCTGGTTCGTCGCCGCGGCCGAGGTCGCCAAGGGCGAAGAGCCGGCGATGGCCTTGCTGCCCGAGGACCTCCGGAGCCAGCCGGTGGGCCAGGTCATGGTGCGGCTGCTCAGCGACCTGAAGCCCATGATCGAGGCGCAGGCGACCTACGTGAAGAAGACGGTCGGCGACTTCCGGCAGCTGCTGACGGCCGAAGGCGAGGGCAAGACCTACTTCTACCTCGACTACCCGTTCGACGTGCGGCCGGCGACCGACGACGCGCCGTTCTTCTTCAACTTCTACAAGTGGTCGAGCCTGCTGTTCGGCAACAAGGCCGGCACCCGCGACGTCGACGCGTTCAACTACCACACGGACTTCCCGATCGGGCACTTCGTGCTGCTGATCTCGATGGTCCAGATCCTGGCCCTGGCCGCCGCGCTGATCTTCCTGCCGCTGCGCAAGCTGCGCCACGAAGGCGTGCAGACCGAGGGCAAGCTGCGGATCTTCCTCTACTTCGCGGCGCTCGGCCTCGGCTTCATGCTGTTCGAGATCGCGTTGATGCAGAAGCTCGTGATCTTCCTAGGCCATCCGACCTACGCGCTCTCGGTGGTGCTGACGAGCCTGTTGGCCTCGGCGGGGATCGGCTCGCTGCTGTCCGGGCGCATCAAGGAGGTCCAGAAGCGGCACCTGCTGCTGATCCTCCTGGGCGTGCTGGCGGCGATCGCTGCGAATGTCTACGTGCTCAACGAAGTCCTCCCGAGCTTGCTCGGCCTGCACCTCGGGCTGCGCGCGGCGATCGTGGTCGCGATGCTCGTGCCGACGGGGCTGCTGCTCGGCATGCCGTTCCCGAGCGGCATCCGCGTGCTCGAGCGCATCGCGCCGCGGCTGATCCCGTGGGGTTGGGCGATCAACGCGTTCTTCAGCGTGTTCGGCTCGATCTTCTGCATCGTGCTGAGCATGGCGATCGGCTTCTCCAACGTGTTCTACGTCGCCGGCGGCGTCTACGTGGTCGGGCTTTTGTTCATGAAGACGTCGGGGCCTCGACCTCCGTCCGAGCCCGAGCCGGTCGACGGCGGCGATACGCGCACCGACGCCGACCTCACGGCCACGTTGATCTCTGAGTCGGTCAGGCCGTGAGCGACGGCCCCGTCAAGGCGACGCCGCAGGAGGTCGCCGAGGCGCTGGGACGGCTCCGTGACTGGTCGCAGGCCGGCGACGAGCTGAGGATCCGCTACCTGCTGCCGAGCTTCCCTGCGGCGGTGCAGTTCACGGCGGACATCGCGCCGGTCGCTGAGCAGATGAACCACCATCCCGAGTGGCGTGTCGCGTACCGGCACGTGTCGATCCTCACGACGACACACGACGCAGGCGGCCTGAGCGCGCTCGACTTCGAGCTGGCCGCGCGCATCTCGGAGCTGGCGGCGGCCGCAGGGGCTGTGCGCGTCGACGGCGAGTGAGCGGGCTCGGCCAGCGCCGGCCTCAGCGGGCCGCGAGCAGCGCCGGGAGCTGAGACACGAGCTCCCGCAGCGCCTTGCCGCGGTGGCTCAGGCGGTCCTTGACCTCGGCGCCCAGCACGGCGAACGACTGGCCAATGTCGTCTCGGTGTTCGACGGGCACGAAGACCGGGTCGTAGCCGAAGCCGCCGTCGCCGGTCGGCTCGGTCCTGAGCACGCCCTCGCAGTTCGCCTCTATCGCGGCGAGTACCTCGCCACCCGGCGCGGCGACGCAGAGGCTGCAGACGAAGCGCGCGGTGCGAGCAGGCGGCGCCACGTCGCGCAGCTCCTCGAGCAGCTTCATCATGCGCCCGCGGTCGTCGAGGCCGGGGCCGCCGTAGCGGGCCGAGTGCACGCCCGGCCTGCCGTCGAGCGCGTCGACGCAGAGGCCGCTGTCGTCGGCCAGCGCGATCGCGCCCGAGAGGTCCGCGAGCAGCGCTGCCTTCTTGCGGGCGTTGCCGGCGAAGTCGGGCTGGTCTTCAAGAGGCTCGAACGGCTGCCCGAGGTCTCGGGGCGTGTGCAGCGTGACGCCCAGCGGCGCCAGCAAGCGCGTCAGCTCGACGAGCTTCTTCTGGTTGTTCGATCCGATCCAGAGCGCGGTCATGGCTTGCGTCGTCGGCGTCAGATGCCCAGGGCCTCGCGCTGCAGGCGGTCGACGCTCTCGCATGCCTTCTGGCCGACGGCGACCACCTCGTGGAACTGCTCCACGCGGAACGGCGCCTTCTCGGCAGCACCTTGGACCTCGATCAGCTTGCCGTCGCTCGCGCAGATCACGTTGAGGTCGGCCTCGGCGCGGCTGTCTTCGTGGTAGTCGAGGTCGACGAGCGGCTGGCCCTGGTCGAGGCCGACCGACATCGCGGAGACCAGGCCGCGCAGCGGCCAGTTCGGCAGCTGCTTCTTCTCCTCCATGTAGAGCAGCGCGTCGTAGAGCGCGACGACCGCGCCGTTGATCGACGTCGTGCGCGTGCCGCCGTCCGCCTGCAGCACGTCGCAGTCGACCCACAGCGTGCCCTCGGGCAGCTTCTTGAGGGCGACGGCGCAGCGCAGCGCGCGCCCGACGAGGCGCTGGATCTCCTGGGTGCGGCCGTCGATGGGCCTGCCGGTGCGGCCGTCACGCGGCTTCCGCGGCTTGCCGGCGTTGGGCATCATCGCGTACTCGGCGGTGAGCCAACCGCCCTGTTGCCGGTTGTACATCCAGTGGGGGACCTGGTCCTGGATGCTGACCGTGCACAGGACCATGGTGTCGCCGCACTGGGTGAGCACCGAGCCGGGGAGGTCCGTGAACGAGCGGGTGAACGTGATCGGCCGGTGTTCGTCCGGCGCTCGGTTGTTCTTGCGGGGCAGGGGTCTTCTCCGAGGGTTCTTGCGCGGCCAACCTATCCCGCGCTCAGGATCGACGCGAGCGTGCGGCGGAGTTCGTGGACGCCGAAGGGCTTGCGCAGGCAGCGCATCTGCGGCCACTCGTCGGTGCTCGCCGGCGCCGGCGACACCAGGCAGATCTTGAGCGCGGGCACGTGCGCGCGGATCGTGCGCGCCAGCGGCGTGTGCCGGCCGAGCTGCTGGACGTCGTCGACGATCAGCAGCTCGAAGCGATCGGGCGTCGCCTCGAGGAACGTGTGCGCCGACGCGCCGTCAGCGCATGCAAATACCGCGCGGCCGCTCGCCTTGAGTTCGCGCGCGAGCACGGCGCGCAGCGCAGGGTCCGACTCGAGCACGAGCGCGCCGCCGTAGTCGCGCGACGTGATGCCCTCGTAGTCGTCCGCGGCTGTGTCGGCCGGGGCGCGCACGAGCTCCTCGCTGGACACCGCGAGCGGCAGCCGTAAGACGGCGTGCACGGCCTTGCCGGGCAGGTGCGAGAGCGTCAGCTCGCCGCCGTGGCTCTCCACGAGCTGCTTGGCGGCCTCCCAGTCGAGCGCGAACGAGTGGTCGAGCGTCGTGGTGCCTTCGCGGTGCTGCGGGACCGTGGTCCACTCCAGGTTGATCTCGATCTTGATCGTCGGTCGAGGTGTGGAGAACGAGCGCTCGGTCGAGAACGTGAGGCGCGTCGCGCCGCGCTCGGCCCGCAGCAGCGCTGCGCACGCGAACAGCATCGCGTCACGGACAGCGGCGGGGTTGGCGTCGACCTCGGGCAGCTCGGCGGGTGGCTCCCAGCGCAGCTCGAGGCCGAGCTGCAGTTGCAGCAGGTCGTCGCCCAGGCCCTGGATGAGCGCGATGATGTCGGTCGTGCCCGCTTCGACGGGGCGGCCGCGGCCGAAGGCCAGCAGCTTCGTGTGCAGCGTTCGGAGCCGCTCGACCGACGTCATCATGGCCGCAGCTGCGCCCGGCAGGTTGTCACGCGCAGGCGCGGCTTCGATCAGGTGGTGTGCGCGCGCCTCGATCGCGGTCGCGTGGGTGGACAGCTCTTCGGCGAGCGACCTCGCCATCGCCCACGAGTCGGGCGACACCGCGAGTTCGACGCGCGAAGGCTTGGCTTCGGGTTCGGCGGGTTGCTCGGGAGCCTCTTGGGGCGCTACGCCGCGCGCGCGCCGCATGTGCGCGGCGGCCCAGCCGGCGGTGGCGCCGGCGGCGATCCAGAGCAACTCGTACAAGGGGCGTGGCGGGGCGAGAGCCGTACCAAGCTAGCGGGACCAGCTGTCCTCGTCGAGCCGATCGAGGCCTCCGACGGGCTCAAAGGCACGCGGGAGGTGCTCCGAACCAGAATCGATGGTGCAGCGGAGCCGGCGCGGCAGCCGCAGGGGTCCGGACCTGCTCTGCGCCGACGGTGAGGTGTCCGCAGGCGCGCACCAGCGTGTCGGCGACGAACCCGCCGCGCTCGTCGTCGACCTGCTCCCGCACCGCGGTGCATTCATGGTGCAACTGTGTTGCGGGCACGCCGCGCACGCGTGTCCGCAGCCGCCACCCTGCGGCCACTACGGGTAACTCGATGTCGATGCAGAGCGCTTCTAGCGCAGCCGCGCCGCGGAGGACCACGCGGCAGGGCCAGCGCACCGGGCCGCGGCCGAGGCTGCCGGTGAGGACCAGCGCGTCGGCCGCAGCAGAGGTGACGTAGCGCGTCGGCTTGAGGAACTGCGCCGAGAACAGCCGCGCCCGCTCGTCGGCAGCCCCGACGAAGCCGTCGAGCGTGCCCTCGTCCCGCCGGGCTTCGAACCAGAGCGCGTTCTCGCTGTGCACGTCGTTGGCGCGGTCGACCAGCAGCACGCCGCCGCGTCGCGAGAACCGCGCGCGGGCGCCGCCTGACGCGACCAGCAGGTCCTTCTTGCG
>JBERSB010000543.1:0-6937 GCA_041236755.1 Luminiphilus sp.
CGCGGCCGGGGCGCCCGGCGCGAACAGCAGCCCGTTCTCGCCGTCGCGCACGACCTCGCTGAGGCCGCCGAGATCCGACGCGAGCACGGGAACGCCCGCCGCGAAGGCCTCCAGCACGACGAACGGCGTGTTCTCGTACCACGTGCTCGGCACCACCAGCGCGTCCATGTCGGCGAACACGTCGGACGTCTCTGTCGCGTCGTAGGCGCCGGCGAACTCCAGGCGGGGGTCGCCGGCGGCGCGCGCGCGCACGCCCGAGATGTAGTCGGCGAACATCGGCTCCTCGACGTCGCCGTGCAGCGTCACGTGCAGCGGCGTGTCGAGCTGCCGGACCGCGTCGACCAGCACGCCGGGCGCCTTCCACGGCGACATCACGCCGCAGAACCCGAGGCGCAGCGGGCCGCGCGGCCGCCTCACCGCGCGCGGCTCGACCCGGCCGGCCTCGAGGCCGTAGGGCACGACGTGCAGCGCTTCGTGCGCGAAACCGTTGCGCGCGAACATGCCGGCGAGGAAGCGGGACGGCGCGACCACGGCGTCGGCGCGGCCGAGGTGGTCGAGCAGCGCGTCCTTGCGGTCGAGCAGCGCCCGCATCCGGTGCGGCTGGCCGCTGCGCAGCTCGGCCGGGCCCTCGTGCGGCTCGACGCCCTGCAGGCCCGGAAACTCACACCGCACGCAGTTGGAGACGTCCTTGTCGGGGCCGCTGCAGAGCGCCCCCTGCGCGGTGCGCAGCGTGAACCGCGGGCACAGGAACCAGAAGTCCATCAGGTTGACGACCGCGCGCACGCCGCGACGCTCGACGACGTCGAGCAGGTTGGCGCCGAGCTGCCGCAGGTGGAAGAAGTGCACGGCGTCGGGCGCCACGCGGTCCAGGACCTGCTCGAACCAGCCTTCGAGGTGGAGGTTGCGGTAGTCCCGCAGCACGTCGTTCGGGTTGACGCCGCGCCAGTGGCTCAGCCGCAGCACCTGAAAGCCGTCGTACGGCTCGTCGACCAGCTCGATCGGCGGGTTCTGCCGGTCGTGCGCCCAGTGCAGCGAGAGGATGGTGACCTCGTCGCCGCGCCGCCGCGCCTCGCGCGCGACCGCGAGGCAGTACTGCTCCGTGCCCGAGCGGGCGTACGGGAAGAACTGGTGGACGACGAAGCAGAGCCGCATGCGTCAGCGCGCAGCGGTCGCCTTCTGCTGGAGCGCGTCCGCGACGCGCTCGTGCAGGCGTCGCTCGGTCACCTTGATGTCGAACTCGGCGTCGAAGCGGGCGCGGGCCGCGCGGGCCAGCTGCCGCTCCAGCGCAGGCTCGGTGATCAGCCGCTCGAGCGCTGCACCGTAGGCCGCGCTGTCGCGCTGGGGCGTGACCAGCGCCTGCACGCCGTCTTGGACGACCTCGAGGATCGACCCAGAGTCGGTGGTCACGATCGGCAGGCCCGACGCCAGCGCCTCGAGCATCGCGGTCGGGATGCCGTCCTTGTCGCCGGACTCGAGCTCGACGTAGGGCGCTACGAACGCGCGGCAGCGCTGCATGATCGGCTGGATCTGCTCGTGCATCATCATGCCGTGCAGGAGGACCTCCTCCTCGAGACCGAGCTCGCGGATCTGGTTCTCCAGCTCGGCGCCGTAGTCGATGCTCGCCTGCAGGCTGGTGTCGACCGCGCCGATCAGGTGCACCTTGAGCTTGTGGCCACGCTGCTTCAGCGCCGCGGTCGCCTCGATGAGGTACTCCAGCCCCTTCTTGGGCTCCAGGCGGGAGATGGACAGCACCTCGAACGGCTCGTCCTCGGCGCGCTCACCGCGGTCGATGGCCTCGAAGCGCTCGCCGTTCACGCCGTTGGGCTTCACGACGATCTTGTCCGCGACCTCGGGGCCGCCGATGCCGACCAGCTCGTCTTTGATCCGCGCGCTGGTCGCGACGATGACGCTCGCCAGCTGCAGCTGTAGCGGGACGACCTTCAGCGGGTAGTCGTCCATCATGTGGTCGGCGTAGCAGGAGACGCCCCGCGGGACGTCGAGCAGCCACGCGGCCACCAGCACCATGAACGACTGGTCGTAGAAGAAGTAGCTGTGCAGGTAGTCGGCGCCCGCCAGCTCGGCGTGCCGCGCGAAGGTGCACGCGCGCAGCAGCAGCGGCTCCTCGTTGAGGTCCTCGGTCGTGCGACCGGTCGCCGCGGACAGCTTCTCGATCAGCGCCTGCAGGCGGCCCGGCCGCGTCTTCTCGAAGTGCTCCTTGTCACTCCGGTGCTGCTTCATGTTCGACTTGATCTGGACGCGGTTGTCCTTGAGGTAGGCGAACGCAGGCTGCAGCTGGTCGAGGTCATTCTCCGCCCAGTGGATCATCTTCACGTCCAGGCCCATGTGGGTCAGCGCGAGCATCTCCTGGTAGACGAACGTGTGGCTGTAGATCGGCCAGTGCCAGCACGAGGCGACGATGGCGAGGCCCTCGGCCTTGGGGTCCTTGCGCTTTCCGCCGGCCCACAGGGCGACGCGGTTCTTGGCGTCGACGAGCCGGTTGTACCACTTCTTCGTTCGGCGAGACATGTAACTGAGGGGCAGCTTGTTCCAGAGGAAGTTACCCGTGCGGAACTCGCGTGAGGTGCGGAGGGAGTGCACCTCCTCGCGGAGCTCCTGGGTCTGTCGGAGCAGCTGGTCGCGCCTCGACGCGAGCCTCTGCAGGTCTGCTTCCTTTCTCTCTCGATAATCGTCAAAGCTCGCGCGTAACTGATCTCGCTCGGCGACGGCTGCGAGGAATTCCGCCTGGATGTCGCGGATGACCGACGTGATGTCCGGCGACACCGAATCGGTCGACGCGATCTCGTCCCGGACGGAGCGGATGCGGCCGTGCAGCTCCCACAGCGCTGCCTGCTCGGACGCGAGGCGGCCTCTGAGGGTCTCGTTGTCTGCGCGGAGTCCCTCGTTCTTCTCGCGGAGGCTCTCGTTGCGCTCTCGGAGCGAGTCCGTCCGCGCGCGCAGGTCCGTGAGGCGCGCCTCCAGACCCTCGCGGTCGGCTCGATGGCGTTCGTGGAGGTCCTGGATCGTGCCGCGCAGCTCCACGCCGGTCTCGCGCAGCTGGTCGCATCGCGCCTGCGCACTCGCGAGCCGGCCTTCGTAGCCCTCACGGAGCTCGCCGAGCCGCTCGGTCAGCGCTCCGGCGCGGCGCTCCTTCAGGGCGTTCTCGTGGATCAGCTGCTCGCGACGCACGCGGGCCAGCACCTTGCTGCGCGCGTCGGTGAGGTCGTGCGCTTCGGAGCGGTTGCGCGCCGCGTCCTGGGCCTGGACCGTGGCGGCTGCGGCTTGCTGCATGTCGCGCAGCAAGGCCTGCACGGCTGCGGAGTCGGCCGCGATGCGATCGAGCTCGAGGCCGTCGAACACCGCGTTGAGCAGGATCGCGAAGCCGTCCGTCTCCCGGTTGTGTGTGGCGTGCGCGGCGACCGCGTGCACGACGCGCTCGACCGTCGCGCGGTCGATGCGGCCTGCGCGCGCGACGTAGTGTCGCAGGGCCTCCGCGAGCACGCGGCTCGTCTCCAGGTAGAACTCCCACCGGGTCTCTGCGGGGAACCAGACGGTGTTGGTCGCGTGCAGCCGGTATCCGGCCAATGGCGCAGCCACGTGGTAGAGCGCGCCGTCGATCGCTGCGTCGAGGAACACCTGCCAGTCGAGGCAGAACTTGAGGTTGGTGAACGACGCCTGCTTGGCGCGCAGCCAGTCAGTGCGCGCCGTCAGGTTGCTGCTGGTGGCGAGGAAGTTGCGCTCGAGCAGCTCTGCGAAGACCTGCTCGGCCGAGAGGTCCTCGTGCATCCTGGTGCGCTCGTACCAGTGCACCCAGTTGTAGATCTGCAGACCGTCGTTGGCGAGGCTGACGGTCTCGGTGGTCAGCGCGCCGTTGCGGTCGTCGATCAGGTGCAGCCCGGTGGTGACGACCTGCACCTTCTCGTCGTCGTCGAGGATCTGCACGCAGCGCGACAGGCGCTCGGGGTGGAACAGGTCGTCGGAGTTCAGCAGCGCGACGTAGGGCGTGTCGATCGTCGCGAGCGCCTGCACGACGGAGTTGCCGAGGCCCAGGTTCTGCTCGTTGACGCGTACCTCGAGGCGCTCGTCCTCGATCCCGCGGGCGACCTCGGCGGTGCCGTCCGGGGAGCGGTCGTCGACGACGAGCACGCGCACCGCGACGCCCGTCTGGGCGAGCGCGCTCCGCACGGTGTCTGCGATGAAGCGCTCGTGCCGGTACGACGGGATCAGCACCGTGATCCTGGGAGCTTCGCCTGCTCCTCGTCGCGTCGCCGCGCCGTCGCCGACCGGGATCGGCGGCCTCCGCTCGCGCCGCGGCAGGCCGAGCACGTCGTGCCACGGTCCGCGGAATGCAGACAGGTCGATCGCGGCTGCGAAGCTGCGCTCCTCGTCCAGGAGGGGCTGCGCAGCGGCGTCGTCGGCGTAGAGGTCGCGAAGCGTCGCGAGCATCTCTGCGTCGCGCTGCTCCCACGCGAGCTTCTGGCACAGCATGCGCAGCCACGGCGTGCGCTGGAGCGCCTTCACGCCGTCGCTACCGCTGGCCTGTCGCGTGATCCATGCCTGCACGATCGGCAGGTGGCTGTGGCCGAACAGCTGCTCGATCCACCGCCATCCAGCAAGCCCGGAGGCCTCGTCGGGGATGCCCAACCACGGGTGGTCGAGCCCGGGCAGCGACAGCAGCGTGAGCGGCTCGCCAGGCTGAGGGTCCTCGACGGCGAGCTCCAGCCCACGCGCGAGCACCGCGCGCAGCGCGACGCAGACCTGCTCGAACTGCGCGGCCGCATCGGGCGTCGCGACGGCCTCTTCGAAGCGCTCCCAGGTGCTGGTGACCGCGTCGGTGACGACCAGCAGCTCCTCTGGCGTCAGCGCCGCGAGCGGCAGCGCGCCGCCGCGGTCGACGAACGCGAGCGTGAGCGGCGCGCCGGCTCTTGCGGCGGCGTCCATCGCTGTCTCGAACCCGTGCCAGCTGTCCGGCGTGAACACGAACCGCGCGCGCAGCTCGGCGCCGAGCGCGTCCGCAGCGCGGCGGGCGCCGTCGAGCTCCGCTGCGCCGGCGTGCAAGAGCGTCAGCTCGATGCGCTCGACGCCCTTGTCCGACACAAGCCGCGCGAACTCCTCGACGTCGCCGATCTTGGCCGCGCGCAGCTCGATGCCCGGGCCCTCGCCGACCGCAGGCAGCATGTCGGCCCACTCGGCGGCTCCTTCGGAGAGCGGGCGCGCGTCCTCCAGGACGAGGCGGTGGCCGGCAGCGACCGCCGGGACCGTGACCTCGCCGTCGTCTCGCGGCAGCCGCACGACCTCGACGCGCTCGCGCTCGTCCGCGCCGGCCCCGTAGACCGCGGCGAAGGGCGCCAGCTTGGCGGCGCCGGCGTCCACGCACCATGCGCAGACCGCGCAGGGCGCCGCGGGCAGACGGCCTTCTGCCAGCGCCGCGTCGAGCTCCGCGAACGGCGGCGCCGCGTCGGATGCGACGGCATACTCGCAGGGACGGCGGCTGCCGTCGGCGGCGTGCACGGCCACGTAGCCGGGCGCGCTGCACGCGCTCCAGCGAGCGTCGGGGGCCAGCGGCTCGTGCCCGTTGGACCGCAGCGCTGCCTCGAGCGTGTCCTTCGTGATCTGCGAGTCGGGCTGGGGCTTGGGGTCGTTCACCGCGAGATCTCGACGAACAGGTCGGCCGGTTCTTCAGCCGGCGCTGTGCATGATCGCGACGGCGACGCGGCAAGGGAACCGCCAGTGTGCCATTTCGCGTCCGGCTACGGGCGTATCGGTAATCGGGTGCCGCCAGCTACGGTTGTTCGTCCGATATCGGCAGCTACGATCGCGCCGCGAGGCTGCGGCCACCCTCCACCTCACCCTGCGAGCACGATGCGCATCTCCCTCGTCATGCCGACCTGGAACGCGGGCCCTCTGCTCGCGGAGGTCGTCGACGCCGTCAACGCGCTGGAGGGGGTGACCTTCGACGAGAAGGTCGCGGTCGACAGCGGCTCCACGGACGGCACCATCGAGCGCCTGAAGGCGGGTGGCTTCGACGTGCACGGCATCCCGCAGCGCGAGTTCGACCACGGCGCCACGCGCGACCGCGGCATCCGCGAGACCACGGGCGACGTGGTCGTGCTGCTGGTGCAGGACGCCACGCTGCAGGGGCGCGACTGGCTCGCCAAGATGGTGGCGCCCTTCGCGGACGAAGACGTCGCGGGCGTATGGTGTCGCCAGATCCCGCGTCCGGGCTGCCAGCCGGTCCTCGACCGGCGGATCCGCGGCTGGCCGGGGCGCGGCGAGGTCGTCTCCAAGCGGCAGCTCGAGCCTGGGCAGAAGCTCTCCGACCTCCAGCCGTTCGACCAGCTTATGCACAGCGCGTTCGACAACGTCGCTTCCGCGGTGCGGCGCTCGGTTTGGGAGCGCTTCCCGCTCGGCCCGCGTCGGTTCGGCGAGGACGTCTTCTTCGGCAAGCGGTGCATCGATGCGGGCCTCGCGATCGCGCACCAGGGCGAGGCAGCGGTCATCCACAGCCACGACCGGTCTGCGTGGAGCGAGGGCAAGCGGACCTTCTGTGACCATCGCAACCTGCACAGGCTGTTCGGCCTCGTCGGGATCCCGACGCGCGAGGCGGTCAAGCGCGCGATCGTCGACTCCACCAAGGAGCACTGCGACTACGTCGAGAGCCTCGGGCTGCCGCCCGAGCAGGAGGGGCCGGCGCTCGCGTGGACGCGCGATTACTGCAAGTGGCAGTGCTGGGGGCAGTACCTCGGCGCCAAGGCGGGCGCCGATCCGAAGGGGCTCAAGGGCGTCTTCTTCCGCTGGCTCGGCAGGCGGCTCGAGCGCGGGATCGGCTAGCCCTTCGGGCTCTGTGCCGCTTCGCGCGCTCTGCCGAGCTCGTGGATCAGGTGCTCGGCCTGCGCCACGAGGTCGGTGCGCGCGGCCTCGCTCGCCTTCAGCTCGTCGC
>JBERSB010000544.1:0-3616 GCA_041236755.1 Luminiphilus sp.
GCGCGAGCGCTGCCTGGACCAGGGGCTCTTCACCGACGAGCCGCGGCAGCACGACGCGGAACTCCGTGCCTTGGCTAGAAGAGCTCGTGAGCTCGATGTCCCCGCCCGCCCGTTGCACGATGCCGAGGCAGATCGAGAGCCCCAGGCCCGTGCCCTTGCCCTCCGGCTTGGTCGTGAAGAAGGGCTCGAACGCGCGGCTCCTCGCGGCCGGATCCATGCCTTCGCCCGTGTCGCGGACCACGATGGACACCGAGCCGTCGTCTGGGATCGCGTCTGCCGGCGTTGGGGGACCGTCCTGTGTCCGGACCTCGATCGTGAGCTTGCCGCCCCGCGGCATCGCGTCCCTCGCGTTGACGGCGAGGTTGATCACCGCGGTGTCCAGCTGGCCGGGGTCGGCAAAGACGAGCGCCGGCTCCGCGCTCGTGAAGACGACGTATTCGATGTCGCTTCCCAGCAGGGGGCGGAGCATGCCGTCGAGGCCCAGGACCAACCCGTTGACGTCGATCACGCGCGGCTCGAACACCTGCTTGCGGGAGAACGACAGGATCTTCCCGCTGAGGTCCGCGCCGCGCTGAGCGGCGCTCTCCAACTCCGTGAGGGCCGCGTGCGCTTCGTCGTCCCCCGTGATCTTGCTCCTGACCAGATCCGTGTTGCCGATGATGATCGTCAGCAGGTTGTTGAAGTCATGGGCGGTGCGCCCGGCGAGCTGGCCGAGCGCGTCCATCTTCTGCGACTGGAGCATGCTCGCCTCCGTCTTACGCAGCGCCTCGTACGTCTCGCGCTGCTCCCTCAGAATCCGGCCGAGGAAGACGACCGCCAGCCCTGCCAGGACGCTTACGAGCAGCCCTGGAAGCTCGTCCGAGGAGCTCTCCTGCCAGGCCATCGACCACGTCCCCGACCCCACGGCGCGACGCAGCGTGAGCAGCTGTCGCAGCGTCATGAACGCCAACATCGCCGTCAAAAATCCCATGCGCCAATCCCTGATCCGGCGCAGGAGGAGCACCGACGCGGCCAGCGCGATCACGCGGACGAGGATGGACAGGAGGAGGACCATTGGTTCGTGCTCGTCAGGAAGCAGCCGCAGCTGCATGTCGACTCGCAGCTGCATTATCGCCCCTGCAACAGCCGAGGCAGGCAACAATCTGCGGCGTCGCCATCCTTGCCATCGAGTTACAGCGGCAGCGGGCCTCCGCCCCGTACGCGCCAGCCTCGGCGCGTTCTCCCTGATCGAACATCGCGGAACGCCCCTGGGTCTGCTGCCGGTGCGTGTTCCCGCCAGGAACTTACCGCTACGTTCTCGACATGCTCCCATCGCTGCTCGCGCTGCTCGCGCTCGCCGCCCTGACGCCTTCGGCCGACGCACGGGCCCAGGTGCGATGCGGCGTCGACGTGCTCGCAGCCGACGACTGCGCCCAGCTCCGCGATCGCAAGGTCGGACTGATCACCAACCACACCGGGCGCACCGCCGACGGCCGACGCACCGTCGACGTGATCGCCCGAGGCCAGGGCGTCGAGCTGACGGCGCTGTTCTCGCCCGAGCACGGCTGGCAGGGCGTGCTGGACGAGAAGGTCGGCGACACCGTCGACGCCGCGACCGGCCTCAAGGTGTTCTCGCTCTACGGCGAGACGCGGCGGCCGACTGCCGAGATGCTGCAGAACGTCGACACGCTGGTGTTCGACATCCAGGACATCGGCTGCCGCTTCTACACCTACATCGCGACGATGCGGCACGGCCTCGAGGCGGCCGCCGAGCACGGTCTGCGGTTCGTCGTGCTCGACCGCCCCAACCCGATCGGTGGCGTCGACGTCGCCGGACCGGTGCTGACCGAGGCGCGACGAAACTTCGTCGGCGCGCACACGATCCCGCTGCGGCACGGCATGACCGTCGGCGAGCTCGCGCGCATGATGGTCGGCGAGGCCGGCATCGAGGTCGACCTGGAGATCGTCGAGTGCGAGGGCTGGCAGCGCGCCGACTGGTGGCAGCACACGGGGCTGCCCTGGATCGACCCGTCGCCCAACATGCGCCGCCTGACGCAGGCGCTCACGTATCCGGGCATCGGACTGGTCGAAGGCACCAACGTCTCCGTGGGCCGCGGCACCGACACGCCGTTCGAGATCCTCGGCGCGCCGTGGATCGACGCGCGGCGCTTCGCCGCGGACCTCAACGGCCGCGCGCTGCCGGGCGTCGCGTTCGTGCCGGTGCACTTCACTCCTACGTCGAGCAAGCACCAGGGGCAGCGCTGCGGCGGCGTGCACATCCTCGTCACCGACTGGCGCAGCTACCAGCCGGTGCGCGTCGGCGTACACGTCGCGTGCGCGCTGCGCGCGCTGTTCGCAGACGACTGGGACACCGACCGCCTCGACTGGCTGCTCAAGGACGAGGCCTCCGCGGCGGCCATCGTCTCCGGCGAGGCCGCCGACGACGTGCTCGCCCGCTGGCAGAAGCCGCTGCGCACGTTCGCCATGCGGCGCCGCGCGTTCCTGCTCTACGAATGACCCCGCACGTCGAGACCGGCCTCGAGATCGCGCTGCAGGAGCCGCCGCAGCGGCTCCGCGATTCGCGCGCGTTCGGCCTGCTGAGCAACCAGGCGTCGGTGACGCGAGGCTTCGCGCACGCAGCCGACGCGGTGCACGCGCGGTTCCCCGACACGCTGCGCGCGCTGTTCGGCCCGCAGCACGGGCTCTGGTCCACCGAGCAGGACAACATGATCGAGACCGGGCACGCCAGCTACCGCGGGCTGCCGGTCCACAGCCTCTACTCGGAGACCCGGGAGCCGACGCAGCAGATGCTGGACGGCCTCGACCTGCTCGTCGTCGACCTGCAGGACGTCGGCACCCGCGTCTACACGTACGCGTGGACCCTGCTGCACTGCATGCGGGCGTGTGCTGCGCACGGCGTCGAGGTCATGGTGCTCGACCGGCCGAACCCGCTCGGGGGTCTGCACGCAGAAGGCGCGCTGCTGGACCTCGCCTACGAGAGCTTCGTCGGGCGCGCGGCGGTCCCGATGCGCCACGGACTGACCCTGGCCGAGCTCGCCGCGCACTGCAACGACGCGATGGGCATCGGCTGCACGCTGCACGTCGTCGCGATGCGCGGCTGGTCGAGGGCGCAGCTCTGGGCCGACACCGGCCTCGCGTGGGTGCCGCCGTCCCCCAACCTGCCGCGCCACGAAGGCGCGCTCGTCTACCCGGGCCAGGTGCTGCTGGAGGGCACCAACCTCAGCGAGGGGCGCGGCACGACCACGCCATTCGAGCAGTTCGGCGCGCCGTGGCTCGACGCGGGGCGGCTCGCCGAGGCGCTCGGCGACGTCGCAGGCGCAGCGGTGCGGCCGGTGTCGTTCGAGCCGACGTTCCAGAAGTGGCGCGGCGAGGTGTGCTGCGGCCTGTTCGTGCACGTCACCGACGCGGACGCGCTGCGCTCGTACCGGATGACGCTGCAGCTGCTGCGCGCTGTGCGCGAACTCCACGGCGACGCGCTGCGCTGGAACGAGCCGCCCTACGAGTACGAGGAGACGCTGGCGCCGATCGACATCCTGACCGGCGGCGCCGCCGCGCGGCGATGGGTCGACGAAGGCGGCGGGCACGCAGAGCTCGACGCGCTCGCCGAGGCAGATCG
>JBERSB010000545.1:0-6680 GCA_041236755.1 Luminiphilus sp.
CGATGCCCGAAGGCGCGCGCGCGGTCCCGCTCGCGGCGCTGGTCGCGACCATCGTCGCGGCGGCCGCGGCGGTCGCGGGCGGCGCGCTCGAGTGGGTCGCGCCGCGCTACTTCCCCACCGAGGTCTCCTGGGGCCTGCGCACGCTGTGGCACGTCGCCTGCGCGTTCGGCGCCAGCTACTGCATGTTCCTCCAGCGGCTGCTGCGCGTGATCCCCGCGTGAGCGCGGCTCAGCGTCGCTCGTAGACGACGGGGAAGTCCTCGCCCTCGACCAGCGCGCCTTCTGCGAGCTGCGGCACGCCTCGGAGCAGCGGGCGCGAGCCGTCGGCCACCCGCGTGTCGGCGGCCATGTAGTTCAACACCAGCGCGCGCCGCCAGCGGCCGCTCCGGTTCCGGTCGCTGCCGTGCAGCGTGTGGCTGTGGTGGAACGTCGCCGAGCCGGCCGGGGTCGGCGCTGCGACCGGCTCGAAGCGCGCGCCCTCGGGCAGGTGCGCCAGGACGGCGCCCAGCGGCGCGTCGAAGGGGATCGTGGGCAGCAGCGGCCAGCAGTGGCTGCCCGGCACGAACTGCAGGCAGCCCGACTCCTCGTCGCTGTCGTCGAGCAGCAGGTTGCAGGTGACGTGGCACGCGGGCGTCGTGCGCGTCCAGTACGAGTAGTCCTGGTGCCAGGGCACGACGCCAGGGTGGTGAGGCGGTTTGGCGAAGACCTGGTCGTGCCAGAAGCGCAGTCGGTCGACGCCGAGCAGCTCCGCGCACGTCTTCGTGATCTTGGGGTGGAAGACCAGCTCCCGCAGCACCGGGTGCACGCGGAAGGCGCCGAGGAAGTGGCAGACCACCTCACCAGGACGGTCCGTGTACGCCTGCTCGACCTCGTACAGCCTCGGCCGGTGCGCGTCGAGGTCGGCGATCACGTCGAGCACGGCCGCGCGCACGGCCTCGAGCTCGCCTGCGCCGAGCATCGACAGGGGCCCTACGAAGCCGTCGCGCGCGAAGTCGGCCGTCATCGCCCTGAGTCTATCCGAGCGCGACCCGCCCGATACGACAGAAGGGGCGTGACGACGACCGCCCGGCCCCGTCACGCCCCCTCTGCAACTCCGTTGCGGCGCTCGCGCGCGGCTACTCTTCGCCGATCGCGGCCGCCACCAGGCAGCCCTTGGCCACGGCCGTGAGCGCTTCTTCGCTGCGGAAGATGCGACCGACCGGGATCGGGAAGTCGATCTTGGCGAACTCGTCGCGGAAGACCTCGATGAAGCCACCCACCATCGACGTGCCGCCCGCGCAGGCGATGTCGATCGGCTCGTTGAAGCTGGGCATGTTCTGGCCCGACTCGAACCGCGACTTGATGTTCTCCAGCACGTAGCTGATCAGGCTGCGGTAGTAGATCGCGACGGCCTCTTCCTCGCGGCACTTCGGGTCGCGGATGTCGATGCCGCGCTCCTTGATCGCCGCGGCCTTGCTGCGCGGAACGCCCAGCACGCCGGCGACGTTCTTGTCGATCCAGTCGCCGCCGCGAGCCACCGAGAACGACAGGCACGGGATCGACTTGTAGGCGACGCAGGCGTTCGCCATGCCACCGCCGAACGACAGGCCGATGCCGGTGAAGTCGTTCTCCGCCAGCTCCGAGAAGATCACGGCGTGCGCCTCGTTGATCGCGTGCGCGGTGTAGCCGAGCTTGCTGATCATGCTCTCGAACAGACCCTGGTGGTAGACGACGTTGTTGTCGACGTCGAGCGACTCCGCGGGCACGCAGAAGTAGCAGTTCTCGCCGGGCTGCTGCGGCTCACCCAGGATCTTCTGGATGATCATCTTCATCATCGGAAGGGCGTCCTGCTCGTTCGGGCTGACCAGGCCGTCGGCCATCGGACGACGCGTCTCGCGACCGAAGACGTTGGCGAGCTCGAAGGCCGCTTCGCCGATCACCACGAGCTTGCCGTTGTGCACGACGTAGGGGACCTTCAGCTTCGTCAGCATGTTCTTGCTGTAGACGTCGCTGGGGATGTCCAGGAACGCGTTGCGCTCGACGTTGACGGTGATGCCGCCCTCGTTGTTCTGCACGGCCGCCGCGAGGTTCGCGGTGCCTACGTCCAGGCCCTTGCCGAGCGCCACTGCGACCTCGGCGCCCTGATGAATGTTGGTGTCGTTGTCTTCTTGCTCAGTCATAGCTCTTGCGCCTTTCTGTCCCGTTGGAGTTGTGTTCGTTCGCTGCAGCAGGGGCTCAGCCGCCACCCTTGAGCTTCTTCAGCTTCGCGAGGTTGGCCGCGATGCCGCCGCCCGACTGCTGCTTGACCTGGATGTTCTCCATGTTCGACTCGACCGATTCGTCGCCGTCGTCCTTGAAGAGCCCGCCGAAGTCGACCGGCGCGTCGCCGCCGACGGCGGCGCTGATGCCGACCTTCTTGCCGATGCTGTCGAGCCGGTCGTTGAGCGTGCCGGCGAGCTTGTCGAGGGCCGCCGTGAAGTCCTGCGCCGCCGCTGGCTGCGCCGCCGCTGCGCCGCCGCCGGTCGCCATGCTGGCCTTGAGCGTCGCGAGCTCCTGCATCATCGACATCATCAGCTCGGCCGTCATGGCGGGCTGGGTGCCTGTCGCGGGCGCTTCGGCCGGGGCGGCCGCGCTCTCCGCAGACTGGCTCTCCGCAGACTGGCTCTCCGCAGACTGGGACGCGCGGTCGGCCTGCGCCTGCTGCGCCTCGGCCTCGGCCGCTTCGAGCTCTCGCTGAAGCTCGGTGAGTTGCGCCTGTCGTCGGGCCAGCGACTCGGTGAGCTCCTGGCACTGCGCACGCAGCGCCGCCAGCTGCTCTTCGTTCGCCTCGAGCTGCGTCTCCTGCTCCGCGCAGCGCGCGGTCAGCTCGCTGTGCGCAGCCTGCTCCTGCTGCCGCTCGGCGAGCACGCCCTTGAACTCGCTCCGGCTCTGCTCGACGAGTCGGTCGACCTCCTGCTGATCGAGCAGCCCGGACTGTTCGACCGCGCTGTGGACCGCCTCGCTGATCATCTGGGCGATGTGCTCGGCGCGGACCAGGCGGACCCGCTTGCGCCCCTCGCTGGCGAGCTGGTCGAGGGTCGCCGTGCGCGACCGCGCCGAGAGCTCTTCTTTGATCTTGGTGACGGATTCCATAGGCCTCGCGTGGGCCCCTCGTCCGGAGACCTACGTGTAGTTCTCATCGGGTTGCCGAGTATCGAACTTGAGACCCCCGCACCACGGAGCCGGCCCCATTGCGGGACACCACGCAGGGCCTGCTCCAAGCGGCCCGTCCCCGCGGGCTTGCGTCGGCGACCCCGCGAGCGCGCCTCCCCCGGCGCGGGGCCTACGCGGGCCCTCACCCGCGCCCGCGCCGTCAGAACGTCACGCGCATGCCGAACACGAAGTTGCGGCCCAGGCTGTTGCTGCCCGAGCCGTGCACCCGGTAGTCGACGTCCGTGACGTTCTCCAGCGCGCACTCGAGGCTGGCCTGCTCCGAGAGCCGCCAGCCGCAGGCGAGGTTCCAGATCGTGTAGCTGGGGGTCCCGCCGGGCGGGATGCGCTGCGTGTCCGACTGGTCCCGGAACGACAGCTTGTCCGCGTCCTCGGCGCGGACCACGCTCGTCGACGCGTGGAAGTTGCCGAGCGCGTCCTCCCACCGGAGCCCGACCACGTTGGTCAGGGGCATCAGCCGGGACGGGTAGTCCTCGCTGAGCACCGTCGGCGCTGCGGGGTCCTGGTAGTTCGAGATCCGGCCGTACTGGTAGCTGTGCGCGCCGAACAGCTCGGTACGCTCCATCAGCCCGATCACGTAGCTAAGCTCGACGCCCTGGATGTAGCCGTCGCCGACGTTGCCCTTGGTCACGATCGGGTCGCCGCTGGCGTTGGTCGCGCCCGTGGGGAAGCGCAGGATCTGGTCGTCGATGTCGGTGTAGAACCACGCGGCCTGCGCCGAGGCCCAGCTGCTACGGAACTTCGCGCCGACCTCGTAGCCCAAGAAGCGCTCTTCCTCGAGGTCAGTGACCGGGACCTCCTGCTCGCCGCTGCGCGCGACGTCGAAGCTGGTCAGGTCCGTGAGCGACGGCGCTCGGAAGCCCTGGCTCACGCCGGCGTAGACGTTGAGCTCGTCGGTGACGTTGACGAGGCCGCGGATGTTCGCGGTGAACTCGTCCCAGCTGTTGTCGATCCCGATGCGCCCGTTGGTCACCGGGTCGCGGACGCTGTCCGCGTCGACCGCCGCGTAGGTGTAGCGCACGCCCGCCTCGACGCGCACGTCGTCGGTGACCGGCAGGACGTCCTGCACGAAGACACCGAGCAGGTCGTAGGTCGCGTCGTCGCCGACCTTGCCCTGGATCTCGTCGCCCGGGCGGTAGACGTCGCGCCGCCGCGCGCTGTCGACGTGGTCGCGGTAGTAGTCCAGGCCGTAGGTCAGCCTCCCGAACGACGTCTCGCTCTCGAGCTGGGCGAACGCGCCGAGCGTGCCGACCCTCGAGGAGTCGACGGTCGCAGCGCCGCTGCCGCGCACGCGGTCCTCGACCCACTTCTGGGTCTGCCACGAGACCGACAGCTTCATCTTCTCGATCCCGCCTTCCATGCCGTGCTTGTGCAGCTGCAGGTAGCTCAGCCGGCGGTCCTGGTCGCTGTCGCGGCGATGGTCGCTGCCGACGGTCGTGCCGCGCCACGAGATGCCCTGGTCGGTCGAGTGCGTGCGCGGGACGTCGTCCTGCGAGTAGTCCTGGTGCAGGAAGACGAGCCTGGTGTCGTCTGCGAGCCAGTGCTCGATCTTGACGTCGAAGCCGTTCTCGTCGTGCTCCGTGTTGGGCTGCAGGCCGGTGGCGCGGCCGCCTTCGATGTCCCCCAGCGTGCGCACGCTGCCGCCGATCAGCGCGCCGGTGCGCAGCCCGTCTGCGCCGGTGAAGCCGACTTGCAGCTCCCCGCGCGCCGCGATCGAGTTCTCGGCGCTGCCGTAGCGTGCGTAGGTCGCGCCGCCGTAGACCACGCCGTCCGCGACGTAGCGCGACGGGCTCTTGGTGAAGACCTGCACCGTGCCGCCGACGGCGTCGCTGCCGTAGAGCGTCGACGCCGGCCCCCGCAGCACCTCGATGCGCGAGAGCGACATCGGGTCGATCGTCGCCCAGTACTGGTTGGGCCCGGCCCGGAACGTCGAGTTGTTCAGCCGGATGCCGTCGATCAGCATCAGGTTGTTGTAGGCGGTGAAGCCGCGCAGATACGGCGAGCCCTGACCCGGCGAGGTCTCCTGCACGAACGTGCTCGGCAGGTTCCGCAGCGCCTGCGGCACCGAGCGGAACTGGCCGCGCCGCAGCGCGTCCAGGTCGACGACGTCGATGGCGCGCGGCGACTCGAAGGGGTCCTCCTCCGAGCGGGAGGCCGTGACGACGATCTGGGTCGAGGCGGGCTCCTCCTGCGCTCCGGGCGCCTGCGCGAGCACCGCGGAGACGGTCGAGGCGAGCACGCCCAGCGAGACGTGGCAGCGGTTCCACATGGGCGCGGAAACTAACGAAACAGACGGCGCGTGGTTCAGCAGAATCTCGGATCAGAACGGCCGTCGCCCGAACCCGCGCGGCCGCCGCCTGAGCGTGAACGAGATCGGCGTCGGCGCCGGCGCCGGCCGCAGCCGCTCGGTGAGGCGGAGCACGCCTGCGACCGCGGCTCCGACGACGAAGCCCCCGATGTGCGCCCACCACGCGACCCCGCCGCCTGCGCCGCCGAGCAGCGAGCCCTGCACCAGCTGCAAGACGAACCAGTAGCCGAGGAAAAAGGGTGCTGGGAGCACCACGTCGACGAACAGGATGCCGAGCGGCACCAGCGTCAACACCCGCGCACGTGGGTAGAGGAACATGTAGGCCCCCATCACGCCGGCGATGGCTCCCGACGCGCCGATCGTGGGGATCGGCGAGCCCGGCGCCGACCAGAGATGCGCCAGCGACGCGGCGACACCAGAGCCCAGGTAGAAGACGAGGAACGGCCCCCGCCCGAAGCGGTCCTCGACGTTGTCCCCGAAGATCCAGAGGAACAGCATGTTGCCCAAGAAGTGCAGCCACCCGCCGTGCAGGAACGTGCAGGTCAGCGGCGTGAGCCAGTCCGGCACGTAGGCCGCCGGCAGCGTGACGGTGCGGCCGGTCGGCAGCACGACCTCGCCGGTGCCGAGCAGTCTCGCAGGCACCATGCCGAGGCGGTAGGCGAGCTCGTCCGCTCCGCCCGCGAGCTGCAGCAGCCAGACGAACGCGCACGTGAAGACCAGCGCGTTGCGCACGACCGGCGACCGGCTCGCCGGGATGCTGTCGCGGAGCGGGATCACCCGTGCGCTAGGCCCCCGCTGCTCCTTCTACGGCGGCCTCGACGGCCAGCGCGTCGGAGAGCGCGGCGACGTCGTGCGTGCGCAGGAAGCCGACCCCGCGGCGCGCGGCGGCGAGCTCCGCCGCCAGCGGCGCCGCGCCGCGCTGCGCCACCGGTCGGCCGGTCACCTCGCCGAGGAACGACTTGCGCGAGACGCTGACCAGCAGCGGGCCGTGGCTCGCTGCGGGCGACGCCAGGTGCTTGAGCACGGTCAAGCTGGGGCCTGCCTCGCGGCCGAGGAAGAAGCCCATGCCCGGGTCGAACACGACGCGCGCCGCATCGATCCCGAGAGCCCCGAACGCCGCCCGGCGCTCGTCGAAGACGCGCCGCAGCTCGTCGAGCAGGCCGTCGGCGCCGGCCGCGGGTCGC
>JBERSB010000546.1:0-13342 GCA_041236755.1 Luminiphilus sp.
GCTCAGGCGAGCAGCCGCTTCTCGACGCGGCCGGCGACGTCGGTGAGCCGGAAGTCCCGCCCCTGCGAGCGGACCGTCAGCTTCTCGTGGTTGACGCCGAGCTGGTGCAGGATCGTCGCGTGCAGGTCGTGCACGTGCACGATGTCCTCGGCGGCCGACCAGCCCCAGTCGTCGGTCTTGCCGTGCGCGTAGCCGCCCTTGAAGCCGCCGCCGGCGACGATCGCCGAGCACGCGAGGTTGTTGTGGTCGCGCCCGTAGGAGTCGAACGCGAGCGGTCCCTCGCAGTAGGGCGTGCGTCCGAACTCGCCCGCGAAGACGACGATGGTGTCGTCGAGCATCCCGCGCTGCTTGAGGTCGCGGATCAGCGCGGCGGTCGGCTTGTCGACCTGCTCGCACTTGCGCGGCAGCGCGCGCGGGATGTTGTAGTGGTGGTCCCAGCCGGCGTCGCAGAGCTGCACGAACTTGACGCCGCGCTCGAGCAGGCGGCGCGCCAGCAGGCAGTTGTTCGCGAAGCTGCTCTCGCCGGGCTCGGCGCCGTAGTCCTCGAGCAGGTCGTCCGGTTCGTCGGAGAGGTCCGCGAGCTCCGGGACGCTCGTCTGCATGCGCGCGGCGGTCTCGTAGGCCGCGAGCCTCGCGACGGCGTCGGGGTCCCCGGAGCGGCCGGCCTCCATCTGGTTGAGCTCGGCGAGCGCGTCGAGCTGGTACTTGCGCACCTTGTCGTCGACGCCCTTGGGGTTCTTGACGAACAGGACCGGGTCCTTGCCGCTGCGGAACGGCACTCCCTGGTGCCGGCCTTCGAGGAAGCCGTTGTGCCAGAGCCGCGGGTGCAGTGGCGTGGAGGGGTTCGGATTGGAGAGCAGCACGACGAACTCGGGCAGGCTGCTCTTGCCGTCCCCCAGCGCATACGAGGTCCAGGCACCCCACGACGGGCGACCGAGCAGCTGCGTGCCCGTGAAGAAGATCGTGTTCGCCGCCTCGTGCAGCACGTGGTCGCTCTGGATCGAGCGGATCAGGCAGAGGTCGTCAGCGACCTCGCCGAGGTGGGGGACGAGCTCGGACATGCGCAGGCCCGACTCCCCGTAGTCCTCGAACTCGAACTTCGAGCCGACGACGGGGAGCTGTCCCTGGCGCTCGGTGAGCCCCGACACGCGGCCGCCCTGACGCACCGACGGCGGCAGCTGCTCGCCGCGGCGTTCGGCGAGCAGCGGCTTCTCGTCGAAGAGGTCCTGCTGGGAGAGGCCTCCCGACAGGAAGATCACGATGACCCGCTTGGCCCGCGCTTCCCCGAGCTTCCACTCAGGATCCTGCAGCGGCGCGCCGGACTGCGCGAGGCCGCGCTGCGACATCATCGAGAACGCCAGCGAGCCGAGGCCCATGGCGCTGCCGCCGACGAAGGAGCGGCGCGTGAGGTGTTCGAACATGGTCATGATCAGCCTCTCCGGATCGCGGCCTCGAGGTTCAACAGGGTGCAGCCCAGCTGCGCCCACGCCGCGGCTTCGTCGGGCGGCACTCGCGGCTCGCCCTTGCCCGTCGGCTTCGGCTGCGCCTGCGTCGGCGGCGAAGCGCTGCGCGAACGGCTCGACCGGCCGCGCCCGCGCGAAGACGTCTTCTTCTCTTCGAGACCGAGCACCGCCTTGGCGTCGGACTCGTTGTCCTTGTAGTGCTTGCGGAGGTCTCCGAGCAGCTTGCTGAGGACCTCTACCTCCTTCTGCTCGGGCACGCGCGACGCGACGAGCTTGAAGCCGAAGGCGATCCGCGACTTGTCGTCTTCGCCGCCGTCCTTCAGCAGCCGCGCGCCGAGGTGGCGGCCGGCCTCGGTGTAGACCGGGTCGTTCAGCGTCACGAGCGCCTGCAGCGGCGTGGTCGTGCGCGTCCTGGTCACGGTGCAGGTCTCGCGCTTGCTCGCGTCGAAGGCCATGAACGACGGGTAGGGCACGCCGCGCTTCCAGTAGACGTAGAGGCCGCGGCGGTGCTGGTCGTCGCCCTTGCTGGCGGTCCAGCTGCCGGAGCCGAGCGTGGCGCGCCAGAGGCCCTCGGGCTGGAACGGCTTGACGCTCTCGCCGCCGAGCTTCTGCTTCAGCAGCCCTGAGACCGCCAGCGCCTGGTCGCGCACCATCTCCGCGGAGAGCCGCTGGTGCGGACCGCGCGCGAGTGTGACGTTGTCAGGGTCCGACGCGAGCTGTTCGGGCGTCACCTGTCCGCTCTGTCGGTAGGTCGCCGACAGCGCGATGAGGCGATGGAGCTTCTTGAGGTCCCAGCCGCTCTGCACGAGCTCGACCGCGAGCCAGTCGAGCAGCCCTGGGTGGCTCGGCGGCGCGCCGCGGATCCCGAAGTCGTCGGCGGTGCTGACGATGCCGCGGCCGAAGAACTGCTGCCAGGCGCGGTTCACGGTCACGCGGGCGGTCAACGGGTGGTCTCCCGACACCAGCCACTTCGCCAGTCCGAGGCGGTTCTTCGGCAGGTCCTTGGGCATCGGTGGGAGCATCGTCGGTGTGCCGACCTCGACCTCCTCGCGCGGGTTGCGGTAGTCGCCGCGGTGGAACACGCGCGTCTCGCGCGGCTCCTCGAGCTCCTCCATGACGAGCGCCGACGGCATGCCGCGCTCGAGCTCTTCCTTCTCGCGCTCGAGGTCGCGCAGCTCGCCGGCGAGCACGCGCCCGGCGACGTCGATGCGGGTGCGGTACCACTCGCGCGCCACCTTGGCGCGGCGTTCGACGGGGCTCAGCTCGGTCTTCTTGCGCGGCTTCTCGGCCGTCGTGGACGCGGCGTCGACGACCTTGGGCGCCGGATCGTCGGCGCGGCCGCGGACGGCGAGCAGCGTCTCGTAGTCGAGCACGTCCTCGCCCTCGGGCGTGATCTCGAACGTGAACGACAGTCCGCTGCTGCCCCTTCGGCGGGACATCTGCGACGAGCTGCTGCTGCGGCGCGAAGACGAAGACGATGAACCCTTGCCGGTGATCTTCACGACGAGGTGGTTCTCGCCGGCGCGCAGCCCGATGCGTAGCTCGCGCGGCTTGCTGCTGGTCCGCCGCCGGCGGAACTGTGACGGGTCGAACTCGCCGACGGCCGCCGGGTCGAAGCCTGCGAACTCGTCGTCCTCGCCGCTCTTCTGCTCCGGCTTCGGTGGGGCCTCGGGTGCCGGGGGGAAGTCGCCCACGACCTTGCCGTTCAGCCAGACCATGGCGCCGTCTCCGCCGCTCAGCTCGATGCGCGCCGTGCGGGGCTTCTCGGTCGTGAGCGTGCGCGACACGTAGGTCGACGACGCCGGCCCCTCGGTCGTCAGGTTGGCCCGATCGCCGTCGCGCCACGCGGTCTTCTCCGACCACGCGAGGCGCTTGGGCTTGGGCTTGCGCTTGGCCTCTCCCTCGCCGTCTTCCTTCTCGGGCTTCGCGGTCGGCTTCGACGGCTGCTTGGACGCGGTCGCGACCGGCGACGCCTTGGCCTGCTTGCCGGAGGCCTTACCGTCGGCGGCGGCTCCCTTGTTCACGGGCTTCGAGGCGCCGTCGGGTGCGGCGGTCCCCTTGGGCCCGGCGTTGGCCGCCGCGGCCGCAGGGGCGCCCGTTTGCGCGGCCGGTGGAGCGGACGCGTCTGCCTTGGGTGTGTTGCCCGGCTGCTTGCCGGTCTCCTTGCTGTCGGCGGACTTGGCCTTGTCCGGAGCGCCGCCGGGCTTCTTGGGGCTCTCCTCCTTCTTGGGCAGGATCGGCTGGTTGTGCTTCTTCTTCCAGTTCGGCTCCTCGAGGTCGCTCTCGGGGCCGAAGGCCTGCGCGTGCGCTGCGGCCACCGTGGTCGCAGGGAACGGCCCGATCGCGCGCCAGTGCGTGGCCGCGAGCGGCACGAGCTGTTCGCGCACGCGAGGGTCGTCGGTGATCGAGACGCGGAACCGGCCGATCAAGCTGCGGAACTTGCTGCGCGAGTTGTGCTCCAGCGTCAGCCGCAGGATCGACATCGCGTTCGACTTGAGCGGGTCGATCGGAATCAGCACGGCCTCACGCGGCTGCTTGCGCGCGTCGCCGGCGATGCTCCAGCCGCCGAAGGACCGGCGGGAGCTGCTGGTGTTGTTGCCGCTGCTGGAGTCGTCCTCGACGGCGATGCACGCGCGGAACGAGCCCGGGTTGATCGCCGTGAGGTAGTGCTCGTCCCGGTCCCGCTCCTGGTTGATGTCGGCTTCGGCGAGCGCGTAGGAGATCAGCGGCGGGTCGCTGCTGTCCGAGACGCTGGTGAGGCGCGCGCTCAGCTTGCTGAGGATGAAGCGGCCGTCGTCCGCGCGCCCGGACGCGCCGTCGGGCATGGAGGGGTCGGGGAGGACCTCGATCCGCAGCGCCTGGATCTTGCGCTTGCCAGGCTCGAAGACCAGGTCGTAGGTGTCGCGCGACGGCGTCGGCCCGGTCGCGAGCACCGAGTGGTCGTCCTGCAGCTGCAGCCGCGAGCCGTAGCGCGCCATGAACTCGGTCGGCGCGAGCGGCGTCCACAGGATCTCTTCGCCCAGACGCGCGCGCGTCGCCTTCTCCCACTTGGTCTGGAAGCGGTCGGTGATCGGGTCGTCCTGCTCGAGGCGCTGCTTGAGCAGCTCGATGCGGTGCTCCAGGTCGCGTAGCTTCGCGAGCTGCGCCTCGTCGGGCGCGGCGATCGCGGGCTTGGGGTTGCGGCCGCTGCCGTTGTCGCGCTCCTTGATCGAGTTGAAGAAGCCGTAGAACGAGTAGAACTCCTTCTGCGAGATGGGGTCGTACTTGTGGTCGTGGCACTGCGCGCACGCGACCGTCAAGCCGAGGAACGTCGTCGCCGTCGTGTGCACGCGATCGAGCACGTAGGCGGAGCGGTACTCGTCCAGCTCCTCGCCGGCCTCGGTGTTGACCGGGTGGTTGCGGTTGAAGCCCGTCGCGATGCGCTGCTCGAGCGTCGGGTCGGGCAGCAGGTCGCCGGCCAGCTGCTCGACCGTGAACTGGTCGAACGGCATGTTTTCGTTGAGGGCTGCGATGACCCAGTCGCGCCACTTCCACGCCTCGCGGGAGCGGTCACGCTGGTAGCCGCTCGAGTCGGCGTAGCGCGCGGCGTCGAGCCAGTCGGACGCCATCCGCTCGCCGTAGCGCTCGTCGGCCAGCAGGCGGTCGACGACCTTCTCGAAGGCGTCGGCCGACGTGTCGCGCAAGAACGCATCGATCTCCTTGGGCGTCGGCGGCAGGCCGATCAGGTCGAACGTCACCCGGCGCAGCCACTGCTCGCGCGTCGCCTCGCCGCTCGGTCGCAGGCCGCGCTGCTCGAGCCGCGACAGCACGAAGGCGTCGATGTCGTTCTTGGCCCAGTCGGCGTCTTCGACCGGCGGCGCCGCAGGCCGCTGCGGCGCGACGAAGGCCCAGTGTTCGGTCCAGGGCGCACCGGACGCGATCCAAGCGCGCAGCACCTCGACCTCGGCGGGCTCCAGCGCGTCGTCGCATTCGGGCGGCGGCATGACCTCGTCGGGGTCCTCGCTGGTGATGCGCAGCATCAGTTCGCTGTCCGCGGCGTCCCCGGGCTTGATCACGAAGTAGTCGCCGCGGTCGGCGAACGCATCGGAGCGCAGGTCCAGCCGCAGGTCGCCTTGGCGCTCCTTCTTGTCCGGTCCGTGGCACGTGTAGCAGTGCTGGGCCAGGATCGGGCGGACGTCGCGCAAGAAGTCCACGGCCCCGGCCGTCGCGGCTGCGTCGGTCGTGACCCCCTCGTGCTGCGCAGCGAGCGAGGCGGTCACCAGGAGCGACAGCAAGCAGACACGGACTGCGGGGCGGCGAGGCATCATCCCGCCGAGTCTATTCGCTCGTGGCGACGACTGCAGAACATCACGTCCCGCAGTTGTCCCACCGGGACGCCGCAGTGGTCGCACCGGGCGGACTGTCCCGGACGGGCGCGTCCGCCCGAGGCGTCCTAGGGTTTGCGGCGCGGGACGCTGCAGCCAGCAGCAGGCACGAGCCTCGCCAGCAACAGCCCTACGCAGAGCCCCGTCAGCATCGCGTGCGGCAGGCCAGCGAACTGCTGAACAGCCCATCCGGCGATGGTTACAGCGACCGCGACCGCGGCCCGTCTCGGCGAGTTGACGGCTCAGAGCATGGGTTACTGGAAGGTCTGGCCGAGGTTCGGCACGCCGGGAGTATGGAGGAACGGCGGTTGCCACGCGAACTGTGCGTAGGCGCCGCCCGCTCCGGAGAGCCGCAGGGAGAAGCCCGTCGGCGTAGAGGAGCTTTCGCTCACCCCGATATCCACGGATGCGCGGCCCTTGCAGGCGCCGTTCGTGGCGACGAACGCGCCGCCGTAGCTCAGGAACTGCAGGACGACCCCCTTCGACGTGACGAGCGCGACCCCGTCGGTGCCGTTCTGCAGCCCGGGGAACAGGAACGAGAGCGTGCCGTAGCCGTTCTGCTGGTCGGGGAACGCGCCGCGCAGCGGCACCCGGTCGTAGGCGCGGCCCGTCGCGCCGTTGTAGGCGACGAGCATCCAGCCGTCGACGCGCTCGCCGGCGCGGCCGGCGATCTCGACGAACTCGTTCACGTCGACCCCGCTGTTGTCGTAGTGCAGTTCGTTGATCCAGACCTCGGGCTCGCGCGCCGAGCTGGTCGTGCCGCAGGCGCCTGCGTAGAGGCAGTCGGCCCACTGCGGGTTGTCGACGAACGGGTTGTGGTTGCCCTGGTAGCTGAAGATCGCGTTGTTCCTGGACATCTCCTTGCTGTCGACGGGGTCTGCTGCGTGCCACTGCAGCAGCACGCTCAGCTTGCCCATGTAGGCGACCTGCTCGTTGCTGCCCGTCGAGCTGCCGGTGACGAGCGACGCGTTGTCCGTCAGCACCAGGTCGGGCTCCGAAGCACCGGTCTGGTGCGCGCCGCCTTCGTAGCGCACGTCCATGTAGAACAGCGCGCGCGCGATGTCGCCGCGGCGGTCTTGCCAGACCTCGAACCCGCCGGGTGCGTTACTGGACGTGCGCCAGTTGGAGTTGCCCGGAAAGACGCCGCTGCCGCCGCCCTGGCCGTTGTTGGTCGAGGTCACGAGCTCGATCCACGACGCGCTGCCGTTCTCGAACAGCCTGCGGTCGCGCTGGCTGTTGTAGCCGATGTCGCACAAGAAGAGGTGGTGGCAGTCGGTGTAGGGGTAGTTGCCGCTGTTGTCGTTCGGGAAGCCGTAGCTGTTGGGCCAGACGTGCTCCCGGTTGTAGTTGGAGTTGCCGCCGCCCACCTTCGCGAAGGACGCGTTGCGGTAGACGTCGAGGATCCGTCCGCTGTTGTTGGGGTCCTGGTCGGCGAGCTCGAGGATGTCCCACGTGTCCGTGCTGCCGGCCGTGTAGGGGAAGCGCTGGTGGTCGTCGATCACCGCGTGCAGCGTCGTACGCAGCAGCGCCGGCGTCGACGCGTCGACGGAGCTGTAGTAGCCCGTAGGGGCCTGGGCCGCTGCGGACAGCGACAGCGCGATTGCGGCGGCGAGGCGCATATCCTTCCACTGCAGCATAGCCGCTTTCGGCCGGCGCTGTCGCGCGCGGCCGCCCGCACCCGCCGCATCTCCACGCGCGGCTTCGCCGAAAAGCCCCATCGTGCCGGAAGTTGAGCCGAAGACCTGCGCCCGGTGCGGCCGTTCGTTCGCGTGGCGGAAGAAGTGGGCCGCGTGCTGGGACGAGGTCCGGTTCTGCGGAGAGCGGTGCCGCCGCAGCCGCCTGACGAAGCTCGACGCGGCGCTCGAGCGCGAGCTGGTAGCCCTGCTGTCCGCGCGCGCCGCCGGCGCGACGATCTGTCCGTCGGAGGCTGCGCGCGCTGTCGCCGAAGACTGGCGCCCGCTGATGGAGCGCGCCCGCATGGCTGCGCGCCGGCTCGTTGCGGCCGGTGGTGTCGAGATCACGCAGCGCGGCCGGGTCGTCGACCCCAGCTCTGCGAAAGGCCCGATCCGCGTCCGCGCGCGCCGCTGACGCAACGGTCGGCCGCGGCCTGCGCTACCGGGTGGTGCTCCCAACCGGTCGATCTCTAGGTGGCGCGTCGGCGGTCCTCGCGGCGGTAGCGGCGATGTCCTCGTCCTCGTGCACGCTGGCGAAGCCCTTGGTCTGCGCCGTGACCGCGCCCGCATACGTGCTCTCCCACGGCGGCGCGAACGCCGGCGGCGACAGTTCGGGCGGGCTGCTCTGTGCGCTCGCGGCGATCTCCGCCGTCGGTGCAGCAGGAGGCCTCGTCACCGGCGTGATCAGCGACATCCACTACCTCTGCGGTCACGCGCACGAACCCGCGCGCAACATCGGCAACCCGTTCTTGACCAACGTGAGCAGGTCGCGGTGAGAAACCCTCGCGGGTCCGGGCAACGTCGGCGACGAGGTTGCGCTCTGCAGTCGACACCACCATGAACACCACACGCGACCTCACAGCCGGCGCCGCCCTGGCGCTGTTCTTCGCCTCCTGCTCGACCTACCCGGACTCCTGGCCCGAGAGCGACGGCAGCCCGGACCTCGCCCTCCTGGAGCAGCAGCGCCGTGATGTCGACAGCGACATGCCGATCTCCGGCGTGTCCTGGCTGCCGCTGGTTCGGCTCCACGGCGAGCGCTATGGCCCGTCGAAGCCGGGGCTGCCAGAAGGCACCACCTACTCCGAGCTCTACGGCTACGGTCCGCTGTTGTTCGCAGGCGCAGTGCACAAGCGTCACTACGACGAAGCCAAGGCGCTCTTCGAGCGGGGCTGCGAGACCTACGCTCTCTGGGGGCTGTGGCAGCAGCGGCGGACCGACGTGCGCGTGCCGAGCGGTTGGCGCGTCGAGGCCGAGTCGAGCCTGTTGTTCGGCCTGCTGCGCTGGCCGGATTCCTACTACGTGGACGACGCGCCGCAGGGGATCTGACCGCGCGAGGGCGCGGTCCCATCCGGTGCCGAATCAGCCGCGCCAGTCGAACGCGATCGGCGCGTCGATGTCGGGGTGCAGGCTCTTGTGCACGGGGCAGGTGTTGGCGGCGCGCTCCAGCACGAGCCGCTCTTCGTCGCTGTAGTCGCCTTCGATCGTCACGGCCACCGGCAGCCGGCCGATCCGGCGCGGCTCAGCGTTCATGTGCTTCTCGACCGTGGCGCGCGCCCCTTTCAGGTCGATCCCGCGCCGCCGGGCGACGATCCCCAGCGTCGTGAGGATGCACGTCGCGAGCGCGGTTGCCACGAGGTCGGTCGGCGAGAAGTAGCGGCCCAGACCCTCGTTGTCCTTGGGCGCATCGGTCTGGATGGAGTGCGAAGACGGGCCGTGCACCGACGTGCAGCACAGGTCGCCTTCGTAGGTGGCGTCGATCGTGACCATGTGCCAGAGCGTAGCGACGTCAGGAGTCCTGCGTCAGGACTTCGTAGGCGCGCTGGATCGCCTGGAATCGCTCGGTCGCCTCACGCTGCGCCGCCTCGCCGAGGTTCGGCTGTGCGTCGGGATGGAACTTGCGCACCAGCTCGCGGTGACGCTTTCGGATCTGGTCGCGGCTCGCGTGGGCGGGCAGGCCGAGCGCCGCGAGCGCGTCGACGCGCGCGTTGGCGGGTTGCGCGTCGCGCGCGCTTCGTCGTCGCCGCTCGTCGCCGCGCTGGCCGGCGAGGAACTGCGCGCGCGCGAGGTGGAACAGCATGCGCGCGCGCGGTGGTGGGATCTCGAGGCCGCGCGCGATCTCGTGCAGCGCCTCGTGCTCGTCGGGACGGAACTTGCCGTCCGCGAAGGCCACCATCGCGCACCAGCAGAACAGCGTGTCCAGCTCGGCCTCGTCGAGCCCGACGGCGATACGGGCGGCGAGTCCGACGCGGTCGTTGACCTGCAGCGGCTGCTGCTCCCAGCTCTGGATCTCGCGCTCTGCGACCGGGAAGCGCGGCAGCAGGAACGTGCGCACGATGTCGCGCTCGCTCTCCGTGATCGGACCGTCCGACTGCGCGACGGCGAACAAGAGGTAGTAGATCCGCCGCGGCAGCGAAGCGCGCTGCCAGGCGTCCTTCGCCGCTGCGCTCCAGGCCTTCTTGGTGCGCTGCCGGTAGCTGGCGATGCGCGCGGCGGGCCCGACGGCATGGAGCGCGATGTAGAAGCCGATGAAGCCCAGCGAGACGCGCAGGAGCCCCAGCGGATCGGGCAGCAGACGGTTGAACGGCGGCATGCCCGCGATGAGCAGGAGCGCGACGCCGAGCGCGAAGCGCCCGATCCAGAACTTCAGCGACGACCGGTCCGCCATGGGGCCGGCGGCACGGTATCACCACGCGCGACTCCGCGCGACGCGGTCATCCGCCGCTCAGGACGACCGTGACGGGCCTCGTGCCCGCGATCTCGCGCGTGGTCGAGAGCGTGCCCACCGCCGGGTGCTGCACGCGGAAGGTCCACCTTCCCGGACCG
Organism: Luminiphilus sp.; assembly: GCA_041236755.1. Classification (GTDB taxonomy): domain Bacteria; phylum Planctomycetota; class UBA1135; order UBA1135; family UBA2386. The sequence goes on from JBERSB010000546.1 coordinate 10,324, forward strand.
AGCGCTCCGAGGTCGAGCGCGCCGTCGGCCGAGACGCCCAGCACGAGCATCATGGGCGGCAGCCACGGCCCCTCGTCGACGCGCGCGGTGAGCGTGGCGCCGCGCAGGCGCTCGCCGTTGGCGTCGACGATCGACAGGCGCGTGCGTGCACCCGAGCGCAGCTGCAGGTCGAAGCGCGCGGCGGCGCCTGCAGTCACCTGCTGCGCTGCGCTGAAGCCCGGCGCGAGCCCCGGCGCGCGCGCGACGATCCGGACGGGGCCGTCGGCGAGGCCGCCGAACGACGCAGTGCCGTCCGCGCCGGTGACCGCGACGTTGCCCGGGCCGAGCGGGCGCCCTTCGACGTCGACGCACACCGCGGTCGCGCCCCGAACAGGCGTGCCGTCCGGAGCTGTTACCTGCACCGTCGCGCCGGCCGCCGGTCGGGCGCGGAGCTCGACTGGGGTCGTCGCGGCGCCGTTCTGCACCTCGATGCCTTCGACGCGGGACGTGCTGAGGCGCGAGGAGCCGAAGCCGCCGCCCGCCCGCAGGCTGTAGGTGCCGTCGGGAAGGCCCGAGAACGCGAAGCCGCCTTCTTCGTCGGTCAGGCACGCGCCGAGCGCGTCGTCGCGCTCGCGGTGGCCGTCGTGGTGGAGGCGGACGAGGGCTCCCGCGAGGGGTGCGCCGCTCGCTTCGTCGACGGCGCGGCCCGAGAGCCTGCCGCCCGGCAGCGACACCGTCGAGGTGTGTGCGTCGGTGCCCGACGGAAACCGCAGCTGCTGCGGTGCGCCGACCGGCGTCATGGTCAGGCCCGCGCGCGTCTGCATCCGGTAGCGCCCGGGCTGCACGCGACCGAACGTCGCAGCTCCGCTCTCGAGGATCGCGATCCGCACGGCGCCGGTCTCGACCGAGGTCACTTCGACGACCCCGGCTGTGACCGGCTCGCCCGCCACGTCGACTTCGATCCGCCACTCGGCGCCGAGCGTCAGGCCCCGTACGTCGAGCTCGACAGCGGTCGTCTCTCCGGCGCGCACGCGGCACCGTTGGCTGACGACGCTGTCGGTCACCGCCCGCATCAGCTCGCCCAGCTTCATCCCTTCGCCGGGTCGCCAGCGCGGCTTGTTCAGGTCGCGCATCAGGTCTGCCGGCATGGCTTGCACCTCGTAGGAGCCTGGGTCGAGGGCCTCGAAGCAAAAGCCGCCGTCCGGTGCGACGTCGGCCGTGGCGCTGTTCTGGCTGACCTGCTCCTTGGCGATCAGCAGGAAGTCGTCAGGTCGCTGTTGCGCGCTGCACCGAAGCCGCCCCGCGATCGAACCGCCGCGTCCGAGCTCGATGACCACCTCGTCCCGTAGCGCTCCCGCGTCGACGGTCACGCGCTCGCTCTGTCCGGTCGCGAAGCCACGCGCCGTGGCGATCAGTCGCAGGTTGCCGGGCTCGACCGGGGTGAGCTCGAAGCGCCCCTCGGCGTCGCTGAACGTGCGCGCCTCGGAGCTGGTGAACATCGACAGCAGCGGGTTGTCGGCCATCGCTCCGCGGCGTCGCCGCACGTTCGCGTTGGCCACCGGCGCGCCGTCCTCGTCGCGCACCACGCCGCGGATGCTCGCCGCGCGCGGGATCAAGACCTCGAGCCCGTCGACGTCGTCTCCTCCCACGACCGTCACTTGCTGCGCGTGACGGCCGCGCGCGCCGGCGTCGATCTGCAGCGTGTAGGTGCCTGCGGCGACACCTGCGACCGAGAAGGCGCCGTCTGCGTCGTCGAAGTATGCCGTCGTGACCGGCATCTCGACGACGAGGAACGCGCGCCGCGTGACCGACACCGTGAACCTCGGGATCGGCGCGCCGCTGCCTGCCTCGAAGACGCGTCCCGAGATCGCGCCCAGCTTCGGTAGCTCGACGACGACGCCTTCGTCCCCGACGCGCACGCCGCGTGCGATCGCGGCGCCCAGGTCCGGATGCGAGCCGACGACCAGGAAGCGGCCCTCGTCGAGGATCCCCGCCAGCCGGAAGCGTCCGTCGGCGTCCGTCGTCGCGCCCTGCTGCGAGACCTGCCGCAGGTAGTCGGGGCCGAGCTGGCCCGTGAGGTCTCCCAGCAGCGGCACGTCGCTCGCCGGATGGTGCGCGACGCTGGCGCCCTCGACCGGCGCGCCGTCGGGTCCGCGCACCACCCCGGTGCCGACCCCGCCCTCGCGCAGGGTAAGCTGCGCGCGACTGGCTGTGGCAGCCGCCACCAGCTCGAGCTCGCGGCGCGCCGGCGCCCGGCCGCGCATCGTCGCCTCCACCTCGTAGGAGCCGGCCGCGAGCCCGCCGAATGCGCAGCGTCCGCGCGCGTCGGTCCGCCCGCGTTCGGCGCGCGCGACGCCCGCAGGACCAGCAGCCTTGTGCTGCACCGCCACGGCAGCGTCGGCGAGCGGGGCACCTTCGGAGTCGACGACCTCGACCACGAGGCGCGCGGCGGTCGCTACGGGCACGACGACGTCTCGCACCTCTCCCGCGCACAACGGCGGCTCACTCGTTCTTCCTGCGACGTCGCGGCCGCGCGCCGAGAGCTGCAGGCGTGCACCTGGGGCCACGGCGCGGAAGGAGAACGTCCCGTCGCCCGCTGGACGCGCGGTCGGGCGCGTCGCTCCGGCTGTCGCCGCCAGTACGAGGCGAGGGTCTCGGATCACGGCCATCGGGTCGGGCATCTGCGCCAGCGCGACCTCGTCGACCGCGGCGGCCTCGGCGCCCAGGAGTCGGCCGCGCAGGAGGCCGCCGAGCAGCGGCGAGAGCACGAGGCGATGTGCGCCGTCGGCGTCGTCCACGTGCACGATCTCCGGCGTCGGGAGCAGGTAGAGGTCGTGGTCGACCGCGACCCGGAGGTGCGGCGTGGGCGCGCGCAGCTCGAAGCGGCCGTGACGATCGACCAGGCACTCCGCGACAGGATCGCCGCGCAGCGCGATCGACGACGTCGCCGCACCGCGCGCGCGATTGGTCGCGGACAGCAGTCCCGAGCGGTCGGCGGGGTGCCCCTGGTAGGCGAGCACGCGCAGGCCCTCGAGGTCGG
>JBERSB010000547.1:0-3398 GCA_041236755.1 Luminiphilus sp.
GGCGGCCGCTCGAGGCGCGACAAGCTGCGGCGGGCGTTCCGGACCGAAGTGCAAAAGGCGGCGTCCGAGGTGCGCGAGCGCGCCTCGCCGCCCGCGGGCTCGATGCGCGCGTTCCTGGAGCAGCGGCGGCAGCGGCTGGCCCAGGGGCTCGCTGCGACGGACCGCGCGGCGGTCGAGCTGCCTGATGCGTCGGTGCACGAGACCGAGCACGGCCCGCTGTGGGTGCGCGAGCTGCGCTATCCGTTCGATCACGTGCACGGCGACGTGCCCATCGCGCGCGGCGCGCGCTTCGACCCGTCGCGGCTCACGGCGCTCGCGAAGTCGGACGCGTTCGGGCAGCTGCGTCCGGAAGAGTGCCTGTTCCTCGACACCGAGACGACCGGGCTCGCGGGCGGCGCCGGCACGGTGGTGTTCGCGTACGGCTACGCGTGGTTCGAAGGCGAAGAGCTGGTGCTCGAGCAGCTGTTCCTGCGCGACTTCTCCGAGGAGCCGGCGATGCTCTACCACCTCGCGCAGCGCATGGCCGAGCACCCTGTGCCCGTGACGTTCGTCGGCAAGAGCTACGACCGGCACCGGATCGCCGCCCGGCTCGCGGTGCACAAGATCGACGCGCCGGTGCTGACCGACCGGCACCTCGACCTCTACCACGTGATCCGCCGCGAGTACGGCAAGCAGTGGCCGGACAGCCGGCTCCGAACGGCCGAGGAGCGGCTGTTGAAGCTGTTCCGCTCGCACGACCTGCCCGGCAGCGAGGCGCCGGTCGCGTTCCTCGACTGGATCCGCGACCGCACAGGGCCGGTGGACCGCGTGCTCGAGCACAACCGCCTGGACGTGTTGAGCCTCGCGGCGCTGCTCGGGGTGGTCGCCGCGCGCGACGCCGCGAGCGCGTGACGGGCGCCGCCTCTGCCGTATGGTGTCGGCATGACATCCCACCACCTGGCAGCGGCGCTGCTGCTCCCGGTCGCGCTCTTCGCCCAGGAGAGCGAGTACCGCTCGGCTGCGGCGGCGCAGCGAGCGCTCTCGGCGCGCCTCAAAGAGCAGTCGCGCGCGTTCTACGCGGCGCGCGAGGCGTTGACCGGCAGCGAGGCCTTCCGCGCCGCCAGCGCGGCCGGCGACCAGCGGGAGACCGCCCGGCTGCTGGCCACCGTCGCGCGCCCCGACCCGCTCGCGATCTGCCGCGAGGCGGTCGCGGTTGCGTCGCGCTTTGAGGACGACGACGGCGTCAGGCTGCTCGGTTGGGCCGCGGTGAAGTCCCGCGACCGGCAGTTGGTGCGGCAGGTCGTCGAGCGCATCGAGCGCAAGCACATGGAGAGCCCTGCGCTGACCGCGCTGCTCGAGCGCGCGGACGTGCTCGCGGGCGCGCTCGGTCGCGCTGACGGCGCCAAGTTCCTGGCGCGCGTGGTGGCCGAGTCGCCGCACGACGTCGTCAAGGCGTGGTCTCTCTACTGGCAGTCGGTGGCGATCGCGCGCCGGGACGCAGCGACGGCCGCGGCGCTGCGTGAGCGCGCGGCGGAGCTCGCCGGGGACCACTGGCTCGCCGACAAGATCCGCGCGCCGGAGTTCCAGCGCGAGCGGCTGCAGGTCGGCATGACCGCGCCCGACATCGCGGGCGAGGACCTCGACGGCGTCGCGTTCCAGCTCAGCGACTACCGCGGCAAGGTCGTGGTGCTCGACTTCTGGGGGTTCTGGTGAGGCCCCTGCCGGGCCATGATCCCGCACGAGCGGTCGCTCGTCGCACGACTCGAGGACAAGCCCTTCGCCCTGATCGGCGTCAACAGCGACGACGACAAGGTCTTCTACCGTGAGCAGGCGAAGCGGAACGGCGTCACGTGGCGCTCGTTCTGGAACGGGCCGCTCGGCCCCAGCGGCCCGATCGCGAGCACGTGGGGGGTCACGAGCTGGCCGACCATCTACGTGCTCGACCACCGCGGCGTGAGCCGCTGCCGCGGCGTGCGGGGCGCCGACATGGACGCCGCGGTCGACCAGCTGCTCGGCGAGCTGGAGGCGGACAAGTAGGCGCGCGCGCGCGGCTCGCAGCGCCCGGCTCGCGCCTCGGCCAGCTGCAGCGCGGCCGCGGCGCGGGCTACCTCGCCGCGCTCGCTGCCGGCCGCGCCGCGGTCGACGACGTGCTGCGGTGCGTCCTCGAAGACCCGCGGGTCGACCGCGCGCTCGAGTCGCGCGGCCGCTACTACGGCGAGCTGATGGCGCACCTCGACGCGCCCGTCGATCCGGTCGTGCGCGCGCTGCAGGCCTCGGAGGAGGAACTGCTCGGCCACGAGGCGCTGGCAGCCGCGGCGGCGTGCGGGCACGCCGCCAGCCGTCGCCTGCTCGACGACGGGGCGCTGCCGCTGGAGCTGCGCGTCGCATTGGCCGGCTGGCTGGTGGAGTGGGGGGCGACGTCGCCGGTCGAGCTGCCCGCGCCGCTGCGCGAGCGGGTGCTGGCGGACATGCTGGACCTCTCCGACAGCGCGGCGGTCGCGCGCGGGCTGCGCCCGCAAGCGAGTGAGAGCCTCGAAGACCGCTCCGTCGACGAGCTGTTGGAGCTGGCCCGCGACGCGCGCCTGGCGCGGCTGGACGCGCTGACCGAAGCGCTCGCGGCGCGGACTACGCCAGCAGAACGCGATCGCATCTGGGCGTACGTGCGGGACGACGTGGTGCACGGCCGCGTGCGCACCGCGGCGCGCGCGCTCGGCGCGATGGGGGACGAGCGCGCGCTGCCGCGCTGTGCGGAGCTGTGCGGGCTCCCGGACGCTCAAGTTGGCGGCGACGCCGCACCGCAGCTCACAGGGTTCGACCGCATGCGGCGCTCGGCGCTCGCGGCCTACTGCAACCGGCTGCCCGCGGAGCGGCAGCGTGAGCTGGCGCGTCGCTGGCACCCGCGCGATGGCTACTTCTCGGTCGTCGCCGGCACGATGTTCGAGGAGCACGCCACCGAAGAAGACCGCGTCTACCTGGAGCGCTGCGTGCGCGCCGAGCTCGACTGCGGCACCGGCTGGGAGGTGATCTGCGAACTGGACGCGCTGCGCCGGCTCGCCGATGCGCGCACCGTCCCGCTGTTCGTGGCGGTCGCCGAGCAGGCCGACTACAGCCACGCGCGGCGCCGCGCCGTGCACGCGCTGGCGCTGCACGCCCGGGAAGGCCGCGGCGAGGCGGCGCCGCTCCGCGAGGCTCTGTGGGACTGCGAGGACGAGACGGGCGCGGACGCGTGCGCGTTCCTGCCGGCGCTCGACGACCGGTCGCTGGCGCGCGTGCGCGCGCGCGCGGCGCTGCCCGCGGCCGAGCCCGTGCTCCGCGAGCGCGCGGCGCGGCGGCTCGCGCGCGGTTAGGACCGCGGAGCGGCGCCGTGGTCCGGGCGCTCGGCAGCCGCGCGGTCGGGCCGCGCCGGCACCGGATCGAAG
>JBERSB010000548.1:0-2248 GCA_041236755.1 Luminiphilus sp.
GCCGTTCTGGCGCATCGTGCTCGCGCTGTTCGTGCTGCTGTGGGCCGCCTGGGGCTACAAGTACCTCGTCTGGGAGGACGCGACGGTCCGCTAGGGTGCTGCGCTCGGTCGGGGCGGGGACTTCACCTCGGCCGGCGTCGTCCGCCGCCGCGCGTCGTGCCGCGCTGTGTCTTGGCCGCGGGCTGCTCGGACGCGAGCGCGTCGTGCAGCATGCGCAGGTAGGAGGCGTAGCGGCTGGGTGCGAGCTCGCCTCTCGCGTGCGCGTCCTTGACGGCGCACGCGGCCTCGCCGTCGTGCAGGCACGAGCGGTACTCGCAGCCCGGCAGCGCTGCGGCGATCTCGGGGAACAGGAACTGCAGCTCCTGCGAGCCGGTGTGGAACAGGTGGAAGTTGCGCACGCCCGGCGTGTCGAGCACGTGGCCACCGCCGGGCAGCGCCAGCAGCTCGGTGTGCGTCGTGGTGTGCCGGCCCTGCTGGATGTGGTTGAGGTGGCCGGTGCGCAGCTGCACGCCCGGGACCACCTCGTTGAGCAGCGTGGACTTGCCGGCGCCCGACAGGCCGACGACGACCGACTTGTTGCGTTGCAGCAGCTCTTTGACCTCGGCCAGGGTGTCGTCGGTGCGGGCCCCTCTGAGCGTCGACGTGCGCAGCACGCGCACCCCGGCAGCGCTGTAGACGTCGGCCCAGGACGCCGCCTCTTCGGGCGCGAGGTCGACCTTGGTCAGCACCAGCGTCGTGGGGATCTGCTCGCGCCCGGCGGCCGCGAGCACGCCGTCGACCAGCTCCGGCTGCAGCGGCGGAGACTTCACCGACGCGACGGCGAGCACGTGCGTGATGTTGGCAGCGAGCACCTGGGCGAGCTCCTCGCCCTCGGTCGCGGCACGGCGGTGCAGCTGCGAGGTGCGCGGCAGCACCTCGTCGATGACCTGGCCCGACCCGTCGAGCAGCACGTGGTCGCCGACCGCGAGGGGGCGCTTCTCGTGCGTGCGCTGCTCGAACAGTTTGCCCGCGAGCGGCAGCAGGCGCCGCTCGTCGCCGATCTCGACGTGGCAGACCTTCGCGTCGATGCGTAGAACGAGGCCTGCTTGTGATGGACGATGCATCCGGAGCGACGAGATCGGTGGTGGTCGGGCGTCTGGCGCCGAGCCCGACCGGGGTCCTGCACCTGGGCAACGCGCGCACGTTCCTGCTGGCGTGGCTTTCAGTGCGTGCGCGCGGCGGCAATGTACTCCTGCGGATCGAGGACATCGACGGTCCGCGCGTCAAACCGGGCGCGGGCGAGCAGGCGATCGAGGACCTCCGCTGGCTCGGCCTGGACTGGGACGGCGAGGTCGTCGTGCAGAGCGCGCGCACGGACGAGTACCGCCGGGCTGCGCAGCGGCTGGTCGAGGCGGGCCTCGCGTATCCGTGCGTCTGCTCGAGGAGCGAGGTCGAGGCCGCCGCGTCCGCGCCGCACGAAGGCCACGGGCTCGACGGGCCGGTCTACCCGGGGACCTGCCGCGGTCGGTTCGCGTCGCTGGCCGAGGCCGAGGCAGAGACCGGCCGGAGCGCGGCGCTGCGGTTCCGGGTCGACGTCGGCGAAGTGCCGTTCACGGACGGGTTCTGCGGCGAGCAGCGGGGCGCGGTCGCCGGCGACTTCGTCGTGCAGAAGCGCGGGGGGGACCCGGCATACCAGCTGGCGGTCGTCGTCGACGACGCCGGGCAGGGCGTCACCGAGGTGCTCCGCGCAGACGACCTGCTGCCCAGCACGCCCAGGCAGCTCCTGCTCTACCGCGCGCTGGGCCTCGCGTCGCCGCGCTTCGTGCACGTGCCGCTGGTGGTGGGCGCAGACGGCCGGCGGCTCGCCAAGCGTCACGGGGACACGTCGCTCCGCTCGCTGCGTCGAGAGGGCATGACCGCCGAGGCGCTGTGCGGCTACCTCGCGAGGATCTCCGGGCTCGGTGCGGGCGACCCCTGCACGCCCCACGACCTCGTCGCGCGCTTCGCGCTGGCCGCGGTGCCCGCGACGCCGCAGCGCGGCGACGACCACGGGCTCTGCTGACGGCTACTTGCCGCTCGCCAGCGCGTCGTCGCCGAACAGCCAGGGCTTGGCCGCGAAGCCGACAGCCGCCGACGTCGCGACGATCAGCAGCACCAGCACGACCACCAGCCGTCGCTGTTCGCGCCGCTGCCGGCGTGCGGCGGCCTGCAGCTCGTCCACGGCCTGCTGGCAGCGCTGCGCGATCGTGCGCCAGTGCTGCTGCAGCCG
>JBERSB010000549.1:0-2539 GCA_041236755.1 Luminiphilus sp.
GACCCGCTGCGCGGGCCTTCCCCGGGGCCTGGCTCGACCGTCGAACCACAGCCCCAGCGCAACCGCGAGCCCTCGGGCGAGCCGCTGCCTGCAGGCGGCAGCGGCGGACGCACGGGCGGTCGCTGATCGCCTGCGCAGGGCATCGTCTTGCGCAGGCCAACGCCTTGCGCAGGCCAAGGCCTTGCCCCATTGTGCCCCCACCCGCGCCTGCGCGGGCCCTCTGCTTGGGGGCGTCCACAGAAGTGGACTGAGATGCACCCCTCGAACCTGATCCGGTTCGCACCGGCGTAGGAAACAGCAGCCACATGACCGACACCGCGCCTCAGCCGGGCCTGCGCCCGCTCACCGACTCCTTTCCCAACTCCGACAAGGTCGCCGTCGGCGACCTCGAGGTCCCGGCCCGCGACATCCGGTTGACCAACGGGGACATGCTGCGCGTCTACGACACGACCGGTCCGCAGGGCGGCGACGTGCGCGCGGGGCTGCCCAAGCGGCGGCAGCCGTGGATCGACGCGCGGACCGCGCGCGGCGACACCAACTTCTCGCAGATGCACTACGCCAGGCAGGGCGTGGTCACCGAGGAGATGCGCTTCGTCGCCATCCGGGAGAACGTCGCGCCGGAGTTCGTGCGCCAGGAGATCGCCGAGGGCCGCGCGATCATCCCCGCCAACAAGAACCACCCGGAGATCGAGCCGATGATCATCGGCCGCAACTTCCTGGTGAAGATCAACGCCAACATCGGCAACAGCGCGCTCGGCTCGTCGATCGAGGAGGAGGTCGAGAAGCTGCAGTGGGCGACGCGCTGGGGCGCCGACACGGTCATGGACCTGTCGACGGGGAAGAACATCCACGAGACGCGCGAGTGGATCGTGCGCAACAGCCCGGTCCCGATCGGCACGGTCCCGATCTACCAGGCGCTCGAGCGCGTCGAGGGCAAGGTCGAGGACCTCAACCTCGACATGTTCCTCGAGGTGCTCGAGGAGCAGGCCGAGCAGGGCGTCGACTACTTCACGATCCACGCGGGCGTGCTGATGCGCTACGTGCCGCTGACCGCAGAGCGGGTCACCGGGATCGTCTCACGCGGCGGCTCGATCATGGCCAAGTGGTGCCTCCACCACCACGAAGAGAACTTCCTCTACACGGGCTTCGACCGGATCTGCGAGCTGATGAAGAGGTACGACGTGTCGTTCTCGCTCGGCGACGGCCTGCGGCCGGGGTGCATCAAGGACGCCAACGACGGCGCGCAGTTCGGCGAGCTGGAGACGCTCGGAGAGCTGACCAAGATCGCCTGGGAGCACGACGTGCAGGTGATGATCGAGGGGCCCGGCCACGTGCCGATGCACCTCATCAAGGAGAACATGGACAAGCAGCTGAAGGACTGCCACGAGGCGCCCTTCTACACGCTCGGTCCGCTCACCACCGACATCGCGCCCGGCTACGACCACATCACCTCGGCGATCGGCGCGGCCATGATCGGCAGCTACGGCACCGCGATGCTGTGCTACGTGACGCCCAAGGAGCACCTCGGCCTGCCCAACAAGGACGACGTGAAGCAGGGCGTCATCACCTACAAGATCGCCGCGCACGCCGCGGACCTCGCCAAGGGCCACCCCGGCGCCCAGGATCGCGACGACGCGTTGAGCAAGGCGCGCTTCGAGTTCCGCTGGGACGACCAGTTCAACCTCTCGCTCGACCCCGAGACGGCCAAGGCCTACCACGACGAGACGCTGCCGCAGGACGGCGCGAAGGTCGCGCACTTCTGCTCGAGGTGCGGGCCGCGCTTCTGCTCGATGAAGATCACCGAGGAGGTCCGCGACTACGCCAGGAAGGGCATGGAAGAGAAGAGCGAGGAGTTCGCCGAGCGCGGCGGCGTGATCCAGTAGCGCGTCAGATCCGATCGACGCGCGCTCCGCCTAACCGAGCTGCTCGTCGCGCTGGTCGGTGCGCGCGATCGGTAGTTCGACCCAGAACAGGCTGCCCACGCCCCGCTCGCTGCGGACGCCGCAGTTGCCGCCGAGGCTGCGGGCCGTGTTCTTGACGATCGCGAGGCCGAGGCCGGTGCCGCCGAGCTCGCGCGATCGCGCGCGGTCGACGCGGTAGAAGCGCTCGAAGATGCGTTCCTGGTCCGCTGGCGAGAGCCCGATGCCGGTGTCGGCCACCTCGACGCGCGCCATACGCTGCCCGTTCGCCTGCAGCCGCACGGTGACGCTGCCGCGCTCCGGCGTGTACTTCAGCGCGTTGTCGATCAGGTTGCCGACGATCTGCCGCAGCCCCTCGCGGTCGCCGAGGACCCAGACCGTCTCCTGCGGCAGATGTAGCTGGAGGTCGATCTCCGCCCGCTCGGCGATCGGCAGCAGGTCGCGCGCCGTGTCCCGGAGCACCGTCGCGAGGTCGACGAGCTCTCCTTTGTGCAGGCCGCCTGTGTCGTCCAGGCGCGAGATCGTCAGCAGGTCGGAGACCAGCGTCGCGAGGCGCTGCGTCTGCCGGGCGACGCGGTCGAGGAACCTCGTCCTGGTCTGCTGGGGCATGTTCGGGTCGT
>JBERSB010000550.1:0-3953 GCA_041236755.1 Luminiphilus sp.
CTACGACCCGGTCGAAGCGCGCGCCTTCCTCGAGCGCGTGCGCGATCAGATGGAGCCGGACGCCGCGCTCTGGATCGGTGTCGACCTCGTCAAGGACGTCGAGGTGTTGGAGCGCGCCTACGACGACGACCTGGGCGTGACCCAGGCATTCAACCTCAACCTCCTGAACAACGTGAACCGTGCGGTCGGGACGGACTTCCGGCCGCGCGACTGGCGACACGTCGCGCGCTACGACGAGGACCTCGGGCGCATCGAGATGCACCTCGAGGCGCGGCGCGAGCTGCGGGTGACGTGGCCGGGAGGCGAGCGCCGCTTCGCCCGGGGCGAACGGATCCACACCGAGAGCTCCTACAAGTACACGATGGCGTCGTTCCGCGAGCTGCTGCAGAGCGCGGGCCTCGAGCCGGTCGACGCCTGGACGGACGACCGCCGCTGGTTCGCCGTGTTCGTCGCTGCTCCTGCGGCGTGACGGCGCGGCCGTAGCGCAGGTGCGCGCGCTGGCATGGGCGCCAGGGCCGTCGGTCCAGCCGCGGCGGGGTCGCCTCCGATGCACGGTTTGACAGGGTCTGTGACACGGCGGACAGTACGCCGAGCAGACCGACGCACGCATCCACATGTCCGACACGCCACGCAACATCGTCCGCCACGAAGGCGTCGTCTCCCGGGGAGACCGGGAGCGGCTCCTCGGACAGCGCGGCTGCGTCGCGTGGTTCACCGGGCTCTCGGGCTCCGGCAAGTCCACGGTCTCGCGCGTCGTCGAGGACAAGCTCACCGCGGCGGGCAAGCTCGTCTACGTGCTCGACGGGGACAACGTGCGGCACGGCCTCTGCGCAGACCTCGGATTCTCGGACGCAGACCGCACCGAGAACATCCGCCGGATCGGCCACGTCGCCGCGCTGATGGCAGACACCGGCGCGATCGTGCTGACCGCGTTCATCTCGCCCTTCCGCAGCGACCGTCAGCAGGTCCGCGACGTGGTCGGGGACCGTGACTTCCTCGAGGTGTTCGTCGACGCCCCGATCGAGGTCTGCGAGGCGCGCGACCCCAAGGGCCTCTACAAGAAGGCGCGCAGCGGCGAGATCCCCGAGTTCACCGGCATCTCGTCGCCGTACGAGGCGCCCGAGGCCCCCGCCGTGCACCTCCGCACGGGCGAACTGTCGCTCGACGAGTGCGCAGACGCCGTGCAGGCCACCCTGGAACAACGCGGGTTCTTCTGCCCGCCCGAGAAGTCATGACCAAGTACGCGCTCAGCCACCTGCAGCAGCTCGAGCAGGAGAGCATCCACATCATCCGAGAGGTCGCATCCGAGTTCGAGCGGCCGGTGATGCTGTACTCGATCGGCAAGGACTCAGGCGTCATGCTGCGCCTCGCGCAGAAGGCGTTCGCGCCGGCCAAGATCCCCTTCAAGGTCCTGCACGTGAACACGCGGTGGAAGTTCCGCGAGATGATCGAGTTCCGTGACCAGCTCGTGAAGGACCTCGACCTCGACTTCGTCGAGTGGATCAACCCCGAGGGCGTCAAGCAGGACGTCGGCCCCTTCACCCACGGCACGCAGCGCCACACGCACGTCATGAAGACCGAGGCGCTCAAGCAGGCGCTGAACGACGGGGAGTACGACGCCGCGTTCGGCGGCGCGCGCCGCGACGAGGAGAAGAGCCGCGCCAAGGAGCGCGTCTTCAGCTTCCGCGACCGCTTCCACCAGTGGGACCCGAAGAACCAGCGCCCAGAGCTCTGGAACCTGTTCAACTGCGAGGTCAACAAGGGCGAGTCGATCCGCGTGTTCCCCTTGAGCAACTGGACCGAGCTGGACGTATGGCTCTACGTCTACAAGGAGAACCTGCCGATGGTGCCGCTCTACTTCGCCAAGGAGCGCCCCGTCGTGCGCCGCAACGGCACGTGGATCATGGTCGACGACGACCGGATGCCGCTCGAAGAGGGCGAGACGCCGGAGATGAAGATGGTCCGGTTCCGGACGCTCGGCTGCTACCCGCTCACCGGCGCGATCGAGTCGGACGCCGACACGCTGCCGAAGATCATCGAGGAGATGCTGCGGAGCCGGGACTCCGAACGCCAGGGCCGCGTCATCGACTTCGACGAAGGCGGCTCGATGGAGGACAAGAAGCGCGAGGGCTACTTCTGATGAGCTACTCCACACAACTCGACGAACTCGGGATCGAGAAGTACCTCGAGAAGTACGGCGATCGCGAGATGCTCAAGCTGCTGACGTGCGGCAGCGTAGACGACGGCAAATCCACGCTGATCGGCCGGCTACTGTACGACTCCGGGCAGGTCCACGACGACGTGCTCGAGGCGACGACCAAGGCGACGTCGAAGTTCGGCACGACGGGCGAGGAGATCGACTTCGCGTTGCTCGTCGACGGCCTGCAGGCCGAGCGCGAGCAGGGCATCACGATCGACGTGGCCTACCGCTACTTCGCGACCGACCGCCGTAAGTTCGTCATCGCCGACTGCCCCGGACACGTGCAGTACACGCGCAACATGGCGACCGGCGCGTCGGCGTGCGACCTCGCGATCATCCTGATCGACGCGCGCTACGGCGTGCTCGAGCAGACCCACCGGCACTCGTTCATCTGCGCGCTGCTGGGCATCCAGCACTTCGTCATAGCGGTCAACAAGATGGACCTGGTCGACTACAGCCAGGACCGCTTCGACGAGATCCGCAACGCCTACAGCGAGTTCGCGGCCCGCCTGAACGTCAAGGACATCCACTTCATCCCGATGTCCGCGCTCCGCGGCGAGAACGTCGTCGACCGCGCCGAGAGCATGCCCTGGTTCCAGGGCTCGCCGCTGCTCGACCACCTCGAGACCGTGCACGTCGCGTCCGACCGCAACCTGCTCGACCTGCGCTTCCCCGTGCAGAACGTGCTGCGGCCGAACCTCGACTTCCGGGGCTACGCCGGCACGCTCGCCTCGGGCGTCGTCCGCGTCGGCGACGAGGTCACCGCGCTTCCGTCGGGCGCCACGTCCAAGGTGCGCTCGATCGAGACGTTCGAGGGCGCCCTCGAGGAGGCCTTCGCGCCGATGGCCGTCGTGCTGACGCTGGAAGACGAGATCGACATCAGCCGCGGCGACATGATCTCGACGCCGAACAACGCGCCGGCGCTCGCCAACGACGTCGAGGCGATGGTGGTCTGGTTCGACGAGAAGCCGCTGCTGCCCGGCCAGAGCTACCTCATCAAGCACACCTCGGCCCAGACGGCGACGACCGTCGGCGAGCTGCGCTACCGGACCAACGTCGGCACGCTGCGGCGAGAGTCGACGCCGGAGCTGAAGATGAACGAGGTCGGGCGCATCCACCTCGAGTGCGCGCGCCCGCTCGCCGTCGACGCCTACCAGAAGAACCGCGCTACGGGCTCGTTCATCCTGATCAACCGCATGACCAACGCGACCGTCGGCGCCGGCATGATCGTCGAGCGCAAGATCGCCAAGGACGCGCTGGCGCGGCGCAGCGAGAGCCACGACGCGCGCAGCAACGTGCGCCTGCACGACAAACGGAAGGTGTCGACCGAGCAGCGCCAACAGCGGCTCGGCCAGCAGCCGTTCGTGCTGTGGATCACCGGCCTGCCGCGCGCCGGCAAGTCGTCGCTCGCCTACGGGCTCGAAGAAGCGCTGTTCGGCAAGCAGAAGTTCGTGCAGGTGCTCGACGGCGAGATCCTGCGCATGGGCCTTAGCCGCGACCTCGGCTTCAGCGGCGCGGACCGCTGGGAGAACCAGCGCCGCGCTGCGGATCTCGCCGCGCTGAACAAGACGATGGGCGTAAGCACGATCAACGCTCACGTCTCACCGCTTCGCTTCGAGCGCGACCGCGCACGCAAGATCGTCGGCGACGGTTTCGTGGAGATCTTCTGCAACGCGCCGATCGAGACCTGCGAGGAGCGCGACCAGGACGGCCTGTTCGAGCGCGCGCGGTCCGGCGAGATCGGCAACGTCAC
>JBERSB010000551.1:0-3831 GCA_041236755.1 Luminiphilus sp.
GTCGCGGCTGCGGGCGAGCTGCGCGAGCGGCTGCTCGCGCAGACCGACCGCATGCTCGACGACGACCGCGCCGGCCGGTTCCTGCGGCGGTTCGCCGACGAGTGGCTGCGCATGGACCGCCACGAAGGCATGACGATCAACGTCGACAAGCACCACGACTACACGCGCTTCGTCAAGCGCGACATGCAGGAGGAGACCTACGCCTTCTTCGGCGCGGTGTTCGCCGACGACCTGCCGATCTCGACGTTCGTCGACGCGGACTTCGCGATGCTCAACCAGAACCTCGCCGAGTTCTACGGCGTGCCCGGCGTCTACGGGGCGCACTTCCGCAAGGTGCCGATCGGCGAGGACCGCCCCGAGCGACGCTGCGGCCTGCTGTCGCAGGGCTCGTTCCATGTCGGCCACTCCGACGGCAACGAGCCGCACCCGATCAAGCGCGCGGTGTGGCTCAAGGCGCGCCTGCTCGGCGACGAGCCGCCGCCGCCGCCGCCCAACGTGCCCGACCTCGACCCGTCGACGCCCGGCTTCGCGAAGATGACCCTGAAGCAGCGGATCGAGTCGCACCGCGACAAGGACAGCTGCCGCGACTGCCACGCGGGCATCGACCCCTACGGCTTCGTCTTCGAGCGCATGAGCGCGGTCGGGCGCTTCGAGCCCAAGCGCAAGGGCAAGGACATCGACGCGACCTCGACGCTGCCCGACGGCGCCGAGGTTGACGGCCTGCCCGGCATCCGGCGCTACCTCGTCTCCGATGCCAAGGACGCGTTCGCGCGCTCGCTGCTCGAGCACCTGTTCGCCTACGCGCTCGGCCGCGAGACCGGCTTCGCCGACGAAGCGGAGCTCGACGAGCTGTTGGAGCAGGTAAAGGCCGGCGGATATCGCGCGCGCGCCGCCGTCCGTAGTATCGTGTCGTCGCCGTCGTTCCTGTCGAAGTAGGCCCCTTTCGAAGTAGGCCTGCGCCACCCGAACAGCATGATGAAGACCTGGCAACTCGACCGCCGCGCGCTCCTCCGCGGAGCCGGCGTCGCCGCTTCCCTCCCGGTGCTGGACGCGATGCGTCCCCTGCTGCCCAAAGCAGAGCCGGCGCGGCGCATGGTCTACGTCTACTTCCCCAACGGCGCGTCCACGCCCAACGAGCACGACGAGAAGTGGGGCCAGTGGCGCTGGCTGCCGCACGACCCGGGCAAGGACTACCAGTTCACCAACGTGCTCAAGTGTCTCGAGCCGTGGCGCAGCAAGATGACCCTGATGGGCGGCCTCAGCCACCCGCTGTCGCGCAACCTGCTGGGCCACCTCGCCGGCGACACGTGGCTGACGGCGGGCGACCTGCGCGGCGACGTCTACAAGAACCGCACCTCGGTCGACCAGGTCGCCGCGCTCGCGCTCAAGAAGCACACCCGCTACCCGTCGCTGGTGCTCTCCACCGACGGCGGCGTCGGCTACAAGTCCCGGACGTCGACGCTCAGCTTCGACCACGCCGCCCGCCCGATCCCGTCCGAGCACCGGCAGCGCCTGATCTTCGAGCGGTACTTCTCGCCCGGCGGCGGCCTGCCGACCTCGGAGCGCAAGAAGACGCTCGCGCAGGGCAAGAAGGTCGTCGACCTCGTGCTCGAGGACAGCAAGCGGCT
This sequence comes from Luminiphilus sp., assembly GCA_041236755.1. Classification (GTDB taxonomy): domain Bacteria; phylum Planctomycetota; class UBA1135; order UBA1135; family UBA2386. The sequence continues at coordinate 1,629 of JBERSB010000551.1, forward strand.
CCAGCAGCGCCTCGGCAAGAAGGACCAGGAGAAGCTCGGGCAGTACCTGCAGTCGCTCGACGCCGTCGAGGAGCAGATCCGGCGCAACGAGGCGTGGCTGGACCGGCCGCTGCCGAAGTTCGACAGCAGCCACGTCGACTTCGACATCGCGCCCGACGTGGACCCGGCTGGCTACCTGCGCGCGATGTACGACCTTATCGCGCTGGCGCTGCAGCTCGACCTGACCCGCGTGGTCACCTACATGACCGGCCGCGAGGACGGCATGGGCTTCGCCGACTCGTTCCCCAACCGGGCGCTCGGCATCAAACGCGGCCACCACACGATCAGCCACGACGGCCACGAAGGCCACTGGGAGCAGTGGGGTCGCTACGACCGCTGGCACGCCGAGCAGTTCGCGCACTTCGTCAAGCGGCTCGACGAGACCGAGGACGAGCGCGGTTCGCTGCTCGACCAGACCCAGATCCTCTACGGCAGCTGCTGCAGCACCACGCACAACGCGCGCAACCTGCCGCTCGCGCTGCTGGGCGGCAGCAAGCTCGGCATCCAGCACGGCTACTACCGCAAGTACGACGAGTCGACGCCGTTCAGCAACGTCTTCGTCGGGATGCTCAACGCCGTCGGCGTGCCGACCGAGTCGTTCGCCGACTCCACGGGCGGCATGCCCGAGATCTTCGGCTGACGCCCCCGCTGGATCGCCGGCTGGAGCTACCGATGGAGCCGAGCCCTGCTCGGGCTACAGGTCTTCGGCGGGCTCAGCGGCTGTCGCCGGGCGCGCCCACGTCAGGCGGCGACGGCGGCTCGGCCGTCGCCGGCTGCTCGACCTTCGAAGGGGCCCAGCCGCCGCCGAGCGCCCGGTAGAGCAGCACGAGCGACTGGCTCGCCACGCCGCGCGCGCCCGCGACGGAACTCTCTTGTCGGAACAGCTGGCGCTGGCTGTCGAGCACGTCCTGGAAGCCGATCAAGCCGTCCTTGTAGAGCCCGGTCGCGAGCCGCAGCGCCTCACGCGCAGCGGCGGCGGCGCGTTCGATGGCCTCGACCCGCACCCGCTGTTCGGCGAACGTCGTCATCGCGGTCTCGACCTCCTCGATCGCGTTGAGCACCGCGCGGTCGTAGAGCAGCAGACACTGCTCGACGCGCGCGTCCTCCACCTTGATCTGGCTTCGGACCCGGCCGCCGTCGAACACGCTCCACCTCATCGACGGCCCCAGCGCGAACGCGTTGCTGGCGGCGTTGAAGATCCCGCCGCCGAACTGCTGCAGCCCGAGCGACGCGTTGATCCCGAACCGAGGGTAGAGATCGGCCGTGGCGACGCCGAGCTTCGCCGTCTCTGCAGCGAGGCGGCGCTCGGCGGCGCGGATGTCCGGCCGCTGGCGGAGCAGATCCCCGGGCACCCCGACCGTGACCTGCACCGGCGGCACCGGGATCGGCTTGGGCGTCGCCAGCTCTGCGTGCAGCGCGGTCGGGTTCTGGCCGAGCAGCACCCCCAGCGTGTTGATCTCGCGCGACAGGTTGATGCGCAGCCCCGGCACCTCGGATTCGGACGCCGCGAGCACGCCCTCGGCCTGCGTCACGTCGAGGTTGGAGGACAGCCCGGCGTCGCTCCGCGCGTGCGTCAAGCGCACGATCTGTCGCTGGCTCTCGATGTTGTTCTGCGCCGCCTTGAGCTGCATCTGCAGGCCGCGCACGGCGAGGTAGGCCCGCGCCACCTCCGCGTAGAGCGTGACCTGCACGTCGCGCTGGTCCTCTTCGCTCGCCTGGTAGGCGGCGTCGGCAGCCTCGACCTCGCGCGAGATCCGTCCGAACACGTCGAGCTCCCAAGAGACGTCGGCGCCGAGGCTCGAGATGGTCCGGCTCTCGAAGCCTGTCTGGAACGAGCTTGCCTGCGCGACGTTGGCGCCGAAGCCCACCTGCGGAGCCCTGCCCGACTTGCTCACGCCGAGCCGCGCCCGCGCCTCGGACACACGCGACACGGCGATCGCGAGGTCGAGGTTGCCCTGCCCAGCGCGCGTGATCAGGTCGTCGAGCTGCGGGTCCTCGAACACGGTCCACCAGCGCACCAGGTCCGCCTTGCCGGGGCGGAAAGCCGGGTCCTCGACCGCGTCGTATTCGGGCGTGACCTGCTTCGGCACCTCTGGCGGGACGTAGTCGGGACCGACGGTGCAAGCGGCCGCCGCGGCCCCCACGAGCAACAAGCAACTCGGGC